>NZ_JAWXXJ010000016.1:0-84313 GCF_034335085.1 Acutalibacter caecimuris
CGCGCCCCCAACCCCATCGCCCCATCCCCCTCCCCGCGTAAAAGGGTTCCCAAAGGGGCTGTGCCCCTTTGGCAGGGTGCAGGGGCAGCGCCCCTGTCCGCCGGAGGCAAACTAGGCGCCCCTGTCCGCCGGAGGCAAAACCGGGGGTAAGATATGCCCAATACCTGCCAGATACCGGCCCAACACCCTGCTGGTATGTGGGGGATATCCCCCGCATAACCCCTCTCGAACGCCCCCGGCCGGGCCCGTTTTTGCAAGATGCCCGCCCCTTTGATGCAAAAAGCCCTTTTTTACCCCCTTTTCGTCCTTCCGTAGCCGGGGTTTGGGGGAGCGGGGTCTTTTGCCCCTCTATTTACAAGTTGCGGCTGCCTTTATTGCAAAAACCACTTGATTTTACAGAAAAAATGGCGTAAAATAGCCCTTATAACGTTTTTTTTGAAGGAGAGGACACACCTATGAACGATCAGCTATCCCAGCGCATCCAGAAGAACCGGCAAGGCTTTTCCAAAAGCCAGCGCGCCATCGCCCAGTATCTTCAGGAGCACCCAGAAGAGGTCGCCTTTATGACCGCCTCGCGGCTGGGGGCGACGGTAGGGGTCAGCGAGTCCACAGTGGTGCGTTTCGCTACGGAAATCGGCTATTCTGGCTACCCGGCCATGCAGCAGGCAGTGCAGGAGATGATCCGGAACAAGCTTACCAGTTTCCAGCGCCTGGAGATGACCTCCCGGAACATCCCCCAGGGCAAGCTGCTGGACGCGGTGCTGGAGCAGGACATCGACATCCTCCGCCGTACACGGGAAAGCCTGGAGCGGGAGGCGTTCTACCAGGCGGCGCAGGCCCTGGTAGGGGCCAAGCGGGTGTTTGTGCTGGGGGCGGGCAGTTCCCTGGCCCTGGCCACGCTGCTGGCCCACTATCTCCGGCTGATCTTTGACACCGTCCAGTTGGTCGAGGCCACCAGCGAATCGGCCATTTTCCAGCAGATGGTACGTGTCGGCCAGGGGGACGCCATTATCGCCATCAGTTTCCCCCGCTACTCCAAAAAGGCGGCAAAAGCCCTGCAATACGCCTCCGACCGGGGCATGACGGCCATCGCCATTACCGACAGCTACCAGTCCCCCCTGGCAAAATGGGCCTCCAACGTGCTGCTGGCCCGCAGCGATATGGTGTCCTTTGTAGACTCCCTGGTGGGCCCCCTCAGCCTTATCAACGCGCTGATCGTCACGGTGGCCATCCAAAAAAAGACAGAGGTGCTGGAAAACCTCCAGTACATCGAATCCATCTGGGACGAGTACGGGGTCTACGAAAAAGTGGAAGAGGGAAACGCTTGAGGGATATTATCATTATAGGCGGGGGCCCGGCCGGGCTCATGGCTGCGGGCACAGCCGCCGCCCGGGGCGCCGGGGTGCTGCTGTTTGATAAGAACCGCCGGTTAGGCCGCAAGCTGCGTATTACCGGCAAAGGGCGGTGCAACCTAACCAACCACTGCGCCCCCCAGGAGGTAGCCGCCCTGACAAACGGGGGCAAGTTTCTGTACGGGGCGCTGGCCGCCTTCCCGCCGGAGGCGGTCATGGCCTTTTTCGAGGGCCTGGGCGTGCCCCTTAAAACCGAGCGGGGCCGGCGGGTGTTCCCCCGTTCAGACAGCGCCCATGACGTCGCCGATGCCCTGGCAGCCTATGCCCTGGGCCAGGGCGTACAGGTGCGCCAGGAAACCGTCACCGGCCTGCTGATAGAAAACGGCAGGGTACAGGGGGTGGCCGCCGCTGGGCGGGAGTACCCGTCCCACACGGTGCTGGTCGCCTGTGGCGGGGCCTCCTACCCGGCCACGGGCTCCGACGGCGCGGGCTACCGGCTGGCCGGGCAGGCGGGGCACAGCATTGTGCCCCCCGCCCCGGCGCTGGTGCCGCTGGTGGCCGCGGGGGACGCCTGCCGGCGGCTGATGGGCCTCTCCCTGCGCAACTGCGGGGTCAGGGTGACCCGCACCGGGCAAAAAAAGCCGGTATATGAGGACTTCGGCGAACTGCTCTTCACCCATTTCGGGCTCAGCGGGCCCACCATCCTCAGCGCGTCCAGCCATATGCGGCCTATGGAGCCCGGTACCTACCGGGTGCATATCGACCTCAAGCCCGCCCTGGACGAGAGCCAGTTGGACGCCCGCCTGCTGCGGGATCTGGAAGAAAACAAAAACCGCCAGTTCTCCAACGCCCTGGACAGGCTGCTGCCCCAAAAGCTTATCCCCGTGGTGGTAGAGCGCAGCGGCATCCCCGGCGGCGCCCGCTGCAACGGGGTAACAAAGGCCCAGCGCCGGGCCCTTTTGGCACTTCTGAAGGACTTTACCGTAGAGATACAGGGTTTCCGGCCCATGGCAGAGGCTATCGTCACCGCGGGGGGCGTAACCCGCAGGGAGGTAGACCCCCGGACCATGGCCTCCAAGCTGGTAGAAGGGCTCTACTTTGCGGGCGAGGTGCTGGACGTAGACGCGCCCACCGGGGGCTACAACTTACAAATCGCCTTTGCCACAGGCAGGCTGGCCGGAGAAAACATGGCAGAAAGGAGCCTAAAATGGGAGCAATAGGGTATACGGAGGGAAAACTTCTGCGCCGGGAGGACATCCTGCGCATAGCCGCCGGGCTGGATTTTTTAGGCGAGGATTGCTGGCTGACCTCCGGCGCGGCGCTGGTGCTGTACGGTGTAAAGGAAACCACGCGGGATATAGACGTTATCTGCACCAGCCGGCTGGCAGACGAGCTGGAAAAGCGGGGCGTCCCCTTTAAGCGGGACGGGCTGGACAACACCCGCATATTTGCCGTCAACCCCTGGGTGGAGGTGCTGGAGGACTGGGAAACGGAGGAAGTCACCCAGGTGGCGGGCCTGCGGGCGGCCAGCCTGCCCAGCATCCGCAAGCAAAAGGCGGCCCTGGGCCGGGAGAAGGACTGGGCGGACATTGCCCGCATCGACGCCTTTCTGCAAAGGGAAGGGCCCCAAAAGATCCGGCTGGAAACAGGGCGGCTGGTGCTGCGGGATTATACCCCCGCCGACGAGGCGGAATACTACCAGTTGAAAAGCGACGAGGGGGCCATGCGCCGCTACCAGTGGGATATCATGTTGCATAGCCCGGAGGAGGCCCACAGGGAATTCGCCGGAATATTGGCCGATGCCCAAAAGCCCGACCGGGAATTCTACTTTCTGCGGGTCGAGCGGAAGGCCGACGGCCGGCAGCTGGGCTCGGTGGGGTACACGGTGGCAGGCCGCACCCCGGTAGGCAAGCTGGTACACGCCGGCTACTTCTATTTCCCCGCGTTCTGGGGCCAGGGCTACGGCACCGAGGCCATGAAAGCGGTCGTCCGCTTTGCTTTTGAGCAGAACGGGGTGTACCGGATCTCCACCGGCTGCCTGGCAGAAAACCGGGGTTCCGCGCGCATCATGGAGAAATGCGGCATGATTTTGGAAGCCCGGCGCCCCGGCTGGACCTGGCACGAGGGCCAGATGAAAACCCGCCTGGAATACCGCCTGCTGCGGGAAGAATATGAAACATTAAGCGTTTCCCCGGCCTCTTTGCCTCCGGCGGCAAAGAGTTAGCTGCGCTAACTCTGGGGCTTTGCCCCTTGGGAATCCCCACCACTTTTGAAAAAGTGGACAAAACTTTTATGTTCCCCCCCTTTTTTTACAATTCGAAACTTAAGCACTTTCCCCCTACGGAAAAAGCTAGGAAATAGGGCCCCTTTCCCCTAAAAACACCATGTTTCCCGCCAACCTCCCAACCCACCGGCCTTAGCCCCATTCCCAAGCCGGGAGCCCCACGGCACACCGGGTATGGCGGGAGGAATTTGAAAAAATAAGCGGAATCCTTTCTAAAAAGGCATTGCGGAACCCCCGCGGGATATGTTATAATAAAGTTTAACCTACCGGCGGGAGGGCCTGCCGGCGGGAGGCCCGCTATCATCACCATTGTTGGGAGGTCATATCAGAATGTTCGCCATTGCCATTGACGGCCCCGCCGGGGCGGGGAAATCCAGCGTGGCCAAGGCCGCGGCAAAAGCCCTGGGCTTTACCTATGTGGATACCGGCGCCCTTTACCGGGCCATTGCCCTGTATATGCTGGAAAACCAGGTGCCCCTTACGGAGCCCGAGGCGGTAATCGCCGCGCTGCCGGGCGTACAGGTTTCGCTGGAGTACGGCGAGGGGGGCCAGCGCACCCTTCTGTGCGGGCGGGATGTTTCCCAGCAGATCCGCACCGAGGAGGTGTCCATCGCCACCTCCCGCTGGGTAGCCCACATCCCTCAGGTCCGCGCCTTTTTGATAGGCCTGCAACAACAACTCGCCAAAAACGCCAACGTGGTCATGGACGGCCGGGACATCGGCACCGTGATTTTGCCCGGTGCCCAGCTAAAAATCTTCCTCACCGCCACCGCGGAGGAGCGGGCCCGCCGCCGCACCCGGCAGCTAGAAGAAACCGGCCAACTTGCCAATTACGCCCAGGTGTTGGAAGAGGTAGTGCGCCGGGACAAGCAGGATGCGGGCCAACTGGAACGCCTGCCCCCTGACGGGATCACCCTGGACACCACGGGCCTTAGCTTTGACCAGGTGGTGGAGCGGTTGACGGCCCTGGCCCGGCAGCGCATGGGCCTGCCGGAGGAGGGGGGTGAGGGCGTTGGCCCAAACGCTTAAGCCGAAACGCAAAACCGTGCTGTACGCCATTGGCCAGTTCCTTTTGGCTCTGTTCTATTACCCGGTATTCAGGATGCAGGTGAAAGGGCGGGAGAACATCCCCCAAACCGGCCCGGTGCTGCTGTGCTGCAACCATATGGCCAAGCGGGACCCGGTGATGCTGGGGGTGGCCGCCTGGCGCCAGGTGTTCTACATGGCAAAGGAGGAGCTGTTCCAAAACTGGTTTATTGGGGGGCTTTTGCGCAAGCTGGGGGCATTCCCGGTAAGCAGGGGCACCGGCGGGGCAGACGCCCTGGCCGAAGCCTACTGCCTGCTGGACAGCAACGGGATGGTAGGGGTATTTATCGAGGGGCACCGCTCTAAGGACGGGCGGCTGCAAAAGCCCAAAACCGGCGCGGCTTTACTGGCCTACCGCACCAAAGCCCCGGTGGTGCCTGTATGCATCACCGCCGGGGACGGGGGCCTGCCGAAGATGTTCAAGCGGCACATAGTGGTATTCGGCAAGCCCATCAGCCCCCAGGCGCTGGATATCCCGGACGACTCCGGGATGCAGTTGCGCAAGGCCAGCCGGGTGATCATGGGCGAGATCAGCGCCCTGCGGGAGGCCACCCTGAAGGAGCTGGGGCTGCCCTCCCAGCTACCGGAGGAGGTGGGGAAACCGTGAAGGTAGAGCTGGCCCCCTCCGCCGGGTTCTGCTTTGGGGCCCAGCGGGCGGTGGACATGGTGTACGCCCTGCTGGCCGGGGGCAAAAAGGCGGCCACGTTGGGGGCGCTGCTCCATAACCCCCAGTTGGTAGAGGAGTTGGCCGCCCTGGGGGTAAAAATCGCCCAAACCCCAGGGGATGTGCCGCCGGGCTATGTGCTGGTGCTGCGTTCCCACGGGGTAGAGCTGGCGGTGGAAGAAGAGGCCGCCCGGCTGGGGCTGGAAACCGCGGACGCCACCTGCCCCTTTGTGAAGAAGATCCACCACCTGGCCCGGCAGGCCGGGGAGGAGGGCCGGGCCTTTATCCTGTTTGGCGATCAGGGGCACCCGGAGGTGCAGGGCAGCGTTAGCCACTGCACCGGGCCCTATTATGTGTGCAAAAACCGGGAAGAACTGGCGGATTTGCTAAAAACCCACCCGGAATTGGCGTGTGCGCCGGTAGCGGCGGCGGCGCAGACCACTTTTCACACGAAAGAATGGGAAAATTGTTCCGAAAGTCTGAAAAAACTATGTACAAACGCCGCAGTTTTTGATACAATATGTAATGCAACAGCGAAACGGCAGAAAGAGGCGCTGGACCTGGCCCACAGATGTGACGTGATGGTGGTCATTGGGGGCAGGAACAGTTCAAATACGGCCAAGCTCCGGGACATCTGCGCGGGGCAGTGTAAAACGTACCTCATCGAGAAGGCGAGCGAGCTTTACGGCTTGCCTGTGTTTTCCGCCGGCCTGAGCGTTGGCATAACCGCAGGGGCGTCGACCCCCGCAAGCATAATTAAGGAGGTACTAGATACCATGGCTGAAGTTAACAACACCGAACTGAATTTTGAGGAGATGCTTGAGGAATCGCTCAAGAGCATGAATACAGACGAAAAGGTACATGGCGTAGTGGTTGGCATCTCCCCTACGGAGGTCTATGTAGATGTAGGCCGCAAGCAGGCAGGGTTCATCCCCGCCGCCGAGCTTTCCAACGACCCCTCTGTAAAGCCGGAGGACGTGGTGAAGATCGGCGACGAGATGGAATTGCTGATCATGAAAACCAACGACCAGGAGGGCACCATCATGCTCTCCAAGCGCCGGGTAGACGCCATGCGGGGCTGGGATGACATCCAGGCCGCGCTGGACAGCAACGAGGTTTTGGAAGGCAAGGTCATTGAGGTGGTCAAGGGCGGCGTTATCGTGCTGAAGGACGCCATGCGCATTTTCGTGCCTGCCTCCCAGGCCACAGCCAACCGGGGGGACGACCTCCAGGCTTTGCAGGGCCAGGAGGTGCGGTTCCGCATTATTGAGGTGAACCGCCAGCGCCGCCGGGCCGTGGGCTCTATCCGCAGCGTGCTGCGCGAGGAGCGCAAGGCAGCCCAGGCCAAGTTCTGGGAGCAGGTGGAGGAAGGCCAGAACTACACCGGCAAGGTGAAGTCTTTGACCAACTTCGGCGCCTTTGTGGACTTGGGCGGCGTGGACGGCATGGTCCATATCTCCGAACTGAGCTGGAACCGGGTAAAGCACCCCAGCGAGGTGGTGAAGGTGGGCGATACCGTAGACGTGTACGTAAAGGGCCTGGACCGGGAAAACGAGAAAATCTCCCTGGGCTACAAGCGGCCGGAGGATAACCCCTGGGTCAAGCTGGAGCGGGAGTTCCCTGTGGGCACGGTGTGCGAGGCCAAGATCGTGGGCATGACGGCCTTTGGTGCCTTTGCCAGCGTGATCCCCGGTATCGACGGCCTGGTGCATATCTCCCAGATTGCCGACCACCGTATCGACAAGCCCCAGGACGTGCTGAAGGTGGGCGACATGGTGAAGGTCAAGATCACCGACGTGGACCTGGAGCGCCACCGGGTGTCCCTGTCCATCCGCGCGGTGCTGGAGGACGAGCAGGCCGCGGCGGACGAGGCGGCGGAAGAGGCCCCGGAGGATGCGGTGGTGTTCAGCACCGAGGATACGGACGCCACAGAGATGCCCGTCTAAAAGGCATGGCCTTGTAGCGATTTAAGAAAAAAGCACGGGCCTGTGCCCTGGCGCCGGGCGGCATACAGCGCCCCCAAAGCGTTTGGGCGCGCCGGCCCTTTCCCTAAAAAGGCTTTGCTACTTCGCCCCCTGGTGTAAGTAGGCCGCCCCCAGCAGCAAACTGAAGATACAGACAGGGTAGTTTTTGCTGCCCTGTTTTGTATGTACAGGGCTGTGTGTATAAAAGTTTTGTTTCTGCCTGTGGATTTTTTAACAGTTTTGGGCAGGAAACGGAGGAATATCAACATGAGACGAGGAAAGAAACCTGTATTTTTCGTGGTGCTGCTTTTGATAGCCGCCCTGGTGTACACGGCGCTGTTCGGCGTGTATGGGCAAAACGGCGATTTCAAGGTCACGTACCTGAAGGGCGCCGGCGACATCCGCTGGGGCATTGACATCCGGGGCGGCGTGGAGGCTACCTTCAGCCCTGCCGGGGGCGTGGCCGCCACGGCCGGTGAACTGGAAAGCGCCAAGCAGATCATCGAAACCCGCATGGTGGCCCAGAACATCACCGACTACGAACTGTACACCGACGAGGCCAACAACCGCATCATCGTGCGTTTCCCCTGGAAAAGCGACGAAACGGATTTTGACCCGGAGAAGGCCATTAACGAGCTCTCCGCCACGGCCATGCTGACCTTCCGGGAGGGGGGCCAGTACGAAACCGTCGACTATGACGAGAACGGCCGGGAGATCTACAAGACCCCTGCCGGCACCACCGCCGACACCGTTATCCTGGAGGGTGCGGACGTGGTAAGCGCCCAGGCCGGCGTGCAGCAGAACCCGGAAACCGGCGCGACCCAGTATGTGGTGTCGTTGGAGTTTAGCGAGGCGGGCAAAGAGAAGTTCGCCGAGGCCACAGGCCGGCTGGTGGGCCAGACCATCTCCATCTGGATGGACGATGTGCGGCTCTCCGCGCCCACGGTCAATTCCGTTATCAGCGACGGCAAGTGCATTATCGAGGGCAACTTTACCAGCGAAGGCGCCACCACCCTGGCCGCCCAGATACAGGCCGGCGCCCTGCCTTTTGCCCTGGAAACCTCCAACTTCAACTCCCTAGCCCCCACTTTGGGCAGCCAGGCCCTGGATGCCATGCTGCTGGCAGGCGTCATCGCCTTTGCGGTCATCGCCGTGCTGATGGTGGTCTGTTTCCGCCTGCCGGGCGTGGTGGCGGTCATCTCCCTGGCAGGGCAGATGGGCATCTGCTTTGCGGCCGTGTCCGGGTTCTTCCCCAACATGAACTCCTTCACCATGACCCTGCCGGGCATCGCGGGCCTGATCCTCTCCATCGGTATCGGCGTGGATGCCAACGTAATCACCGCCGCCCGGGTGCGGGAGGAACTGAACACCGGCAAAACCCTGGACGGGGCTTTGCAGAAGGGTTTCCAAAGCAGTTTCTGGGCCATTTTTGACGGCAACATCACCACGGCCATTGTGGCCATTATGCTGATGATGGTCTTTGGCCCCAGCAATATCCTCTCCATGATCTTCGGCCAGTCCACCACAGGCTCCATCTTCTCCTTCGGCTTTACCCTGCTGGTGGGCATCATTGCCAACTTTGTCATGGGCGTGTTCGCCACACGGGTCATGACCCTCTCCCTGGCCGCCTTTAAGCCCCTGCGGAACCGCTGGCTGTTTGGTGGCAGCAAAGAGGGCCAGCCGGCGCGGCAGCCCAAGGCGCTTCGGTTCTTCCAAAGCCGCAAGACCTACTTTGCCATCTCCGCGGTGATCATTGTGGTAGGGCTGGCCGCCAGCCTGGTGATGGGCCCCAAGCTGGACATCCAGTTTGCCGGCGGCGCCATGATCCGCTATGCCGTAGACGGCACCGAGGTGGCCGGGGACGAGATCCGCAATGTGATCTCCAGTGAACTGGGGATGGACAGCGCCGTGTCTCTCAATAAGGATATGAGCACCGGCAAGGACCAGGTTACCATCTCCTTTGCGGGCAACAAGAGCCTGACCCCCGACGAGCAGGCAAAGGTGGCGGACACCCTCAGCAATGCCTTTGACCAGGCCAACTTCACCCTGCTGGAGTCCAACTCCGTAGACGCCACCATGGGCGCCAAGTTCTTCCAGAAATGTATGGTGTGCTTTGTGCTCACGGCCATTTTGCTGCTGGTGTATATCGCCCTGCGGTTTAAGAAGATCGGCGGCCTGTCCGCCGGCATGACCGCCATTGTGGCGCTGCTCCACGACGTAGTGATCGCCTTCTGCGTGTTTGTGGTATTCGGTATGCCCATCAATGACATTTTCATCGCCGTTGTGCTCACCCTGCTGGGCTACTCCCTGAACAGCACCATCGTCATCTACGACCGGGTGCGGGAGAACAAGCGCAAAAACGGCCCCCGGGCAGAGTTTACCGCCACCATGGACGAGAGCCTGAACCAGACCCTGGGCCGCACCCTGCTCACCTCGTTGACCACCTTCCTGGCGCTGGTGGTGGTGCTGGCCGTGGCGGGTATGTTCTCCATCAGCACGGTGGTGTCCTTCTCCCTGCCCATGATGGTGGGCGTGGCCGCGGGCTGTTTCTCCTCCCAGTTCATCGCCCCCAACCTGTTTGCCATGTGGCAGATAAAAAAGGCGCAGAAATAACCCAATAAATAGATAAAACAATGCCGTGGGGGCCTGGCCCCTGCGGCATTCCTGTTTTGACAGATTTCCGGTATAGGTAGGCCCATAAAAACACCCCAAAGGCAACCGGGAAAGGAAGGATAAGCAATGGACGGCAAAACATCACAGGCACAAATACTACAGCACTATTTGCAAACCAGCGTTTACACCTACGCAGGGGCCTACCGGCAGTTCCTGCAATCCCTGCCGGAGGATATCCCCCAAACCGGCAGGCTGGTGTGCGGGCAGATCACCCACCCCACGCTGCTGTATACAGCGCCCTCCGCCTATTTGGAGGAAACATACTTCGGGAAGTTCTCCGCCTACCCCCAACACCGTTTTAAAAACGAGGACGAGTTGTACATAACGGCCGTGGCCATGATCGCCGGAATATTGCGCCTGGATGAGCGGGGCTTTACCGAGGGCCGGGACGTAACCAAGCGCATTACGGTGTCTTGCCGCCAGGCCGCGGTGCTGTTTAGCGCCATTTTAAAGGCCAAGGGCATACCCTGCCGGTGCAGGGCCGGGTTTATGGATTTTGGCAATCAGGGGGCAAGCTACACAGAGCACTGGGTGAATGAGTACTGGAGCCGGCCGGAGGGCAGGTGGGTCCTGGTGGACGCGGACGGGTACTATGAATATGAGGGGCGTTTCGGGTACAGCCAGTTCGACCTGCCCCGGCGCAAGTTCCTGCCAGCCGCACAGGCGTGGCTGGCGCTAAGGCGCGGCACACTGGATAAGCAACTGGACCTGTTTGGCAGCAGCCTGCCCACCGGGGTCTGCGAATACCTGTTTATGGATTTTCACGCGCTGATGAACAACGAGATCTTTTACTCCTACCAGCCGCCCTGCCTGCGCCACGGGATAGAGAGGCTGGGGGAGCCTCTGCTGCAAAAGTTGGACCGCTTGGCAACATGGATGCTGGAGCCGGATGAAAATTTTGACAAAATTGCCGCGGCCTGGCAGAACGACGAGGCGCTGTATATCCTCACCAATAACACGCAAAATATCCATGAAGATTGCTTTTCGGGCGCGCAAAAGATAGAGTGAGCACAGCGCCGCGCCCAAAAGCGTAAACAGGCCCCAAACGTTTTCCCCCGGCTGGGGAAGTTGGGGGAATCAGGGAGAATAAGCGGGAAATGGTAATTTCATGCCAGGCATAGTTTGGGGCGGGCGGCGCAAACTAGCACAGAGGGGCATGGGCTGCCTGATAGGGGCAGCCCCGAAAACCGCCCTGAGAAAGAGGGGAAAGGTATGAACATCATTGACAGGATCGCATTGGCGCTGACGGTGATCGGCGGCGTGAACTGGGGCCTGGTGGGCGTGTTCCGCTTTGACCTGATAGCCTGGATTTGCGGCGGCCAGACCGGCGTTGTGTCGCGGATCATCTACACGCTGGTAGGTATCTCCGCACTGTGGTGCCTGGCCCTGCTCTTCCGCGATTGGGACAACGAGCGGGAAACGGCCAGCGTAGTGCACTAAAGGCGTTTCCGGCAGCCGGTTTCCGTTTAAAAGAAACCGCAGGCCCTAGGGACGTGTATACCGCCGCAAACATGGCGGTAAAAGATAGCGGCTGGCCATCCGTAGGCCAGCCGTTGTCTTTTTATACCGGAAGTTAGAGCCCTGCCTCCCCCTTAAGAGGCGGCCAGCTTATCAGAGAGCCAGCTAAGCAGGTCGGCATAGACGGCCTCCTTACCCTTCTCGTTAAGGACTTCGTGGCGCATACCGGGGTATAGCGTAAGGGAAACATCCTGCACACCGGCAGCCTTCAGCATAGCGGCCACCTGCCGGGGGCCTTCGCCGTAGTTGCCCACCGGGTCCTGGTCGCCGGCAATCAGCAACACAGGCAGGGTTTTCGGCACCCGCGCCGCCCATTGGGGCGAGGAGATCTCCGTCAGGCCGGTAAACAGGTCATGGTAGCCCGCGGCGGTAAAGGGGAAATTGCTCAGGGGGTCGGCCTCAAAGGCTTTACACACGCTGTCGTCGGTAGAGAGCCAGGCAGAGCCGTTCACCGGGTTCTCAATACGCCGGTTGTACCCGGCGGTAGCCAGGCTGTTCAGCTTTTTGCCAGAGGAGCGGGGGCCCATCAGCCGCATCTGCATGGCGGCCACCAGCTTGCCGGCCGCTACCCCAGGGTTTTTCCCCATCGTGCCGCAAAGGACACAGCCCGCCAGCGGCCGGCTGTACCGGGCAATATAAGAGCGGGTGAGGAACGACCCCATGCTGTGGCCCATAATCAGCAGGGGCAGCCCTGGGTGGGCCTCCACCGCATGGGCAATCAAAGCGTCTATGTCCTTAACCACGCAGGCCCAGCCGTCCTGGTCGGCAAAATGGCCCTTAATCTGGGCAGAGCGGCCGTGGCCGGCATGGTCGTTCATGTACACCGCAAAGCCCTTTTCCGCCATGTAACGGGCAAAGGGGCCGTAGCGGCCGCTGTGCTCCGCCATGCCGTGAACAATCACCAGCAGGGCCTTGGGCGCGGCACACTGCCAGCTACGGGAAAATATCTGCCCCCATCCACTACTGGCGGGGCGGAACCATTCGTTAACGGTAACACACATAGGGATGACCTCCTGAATCAAAGTTTGGGTTGTGCAGTTTGGTTTGCCTCCGGCGGGCAGGGGAACTTTTTGAAAAAAGTTCCCCTGCACCCTTCCAAAACTTTTAAGCCGTTACCTGCCGCAATGTCGCGCAGGGCTGCTTGCTCGACCACCGGCAGGGCAATGGGCCGGGTATGATTATTAATTTTTTTCTTTTTCTTTCTTTTATTCTTTTTAATTATAGTATACGCTAAATTTGCTGATATTGGCAAGGTGTTTAAAAACAGTAGGGGAATTTTTGCGCATCGCCAGAGGCCCCCCCGGAACCAGCGCCCGCCCCCGCAAAAGTTTTTGGGGATTCTTAAACCCCTTTTTTCAAAAAGGGGTTTAAGCCGCCGGAGGCAGTCCGGAGGCCGCCCGGAGGCACCCCTTTAGAAGAGGTCAAGCACATGGCAGCCCTTGCGGTAAAAGACCTGGCTGATGGCAGGGGTATCGTGGTGGAGGGCAATGCCCGGTGTCAGGGGGATGCTGGAAGCGTCCCGTGCGCCGCCCAGCAAGACGGCCAGGTCGCCCACATCCAGCGTAAGGTCCGGGTCGCCGCCGCGCTCCACCCGGTTTTCCCCACCGGGGGTGAAGGAAAGGGTAAAAACGCCGTCGTTCTCCGGCAGGATAGTGTCAGTCACCCGCAGGGATAACCGCCCCTCCCCCTTGCAGCGGCAGAGCCGCAGCAGGGTTTCCACGTCCAGGGCGCGGGCCATCCCGTTTAGGGCCGGGCGGCAGTCCATGCCGCTCAGCTCAGGGAGCAGCCCGCAAAGGTCCATATGGGCGGGAACGCAGAACTGGATATCCGCAAAATTGGCGATAAAAGCCGTGCGGACAAAGTTCAGCAAACCAATCAGCGCCGTGGGCCCGGTAAAGAGGAAAGCGTCCCGCGAGGAGAAATCCGGCACACAGTGCAGGGTGTCCTTATTCCGGGTGCCCACCAGCAGGCCGCCGGGAACCCCGTCCCCGTCATACCAAACAAACACCCAGCGCTTGGCAGCCAGGGGCTTGTCCCCTTCCAGCCCCTTGTCGAATACCTGCCGCAGGCAGGAGAAGTTGATGTCCCCGTACATCCGGTCGTAAATCTCCCGCAAAGGGGAGAGGTCATCTCCGGGGAAAAGCTGGCGCACCGTACCGCCCACCTCCGGCAGGCCCCGCAAATCCCGCAGTTTCACGGTCCAGCGGACGCTTTGCCCGGCCGGGGCAAAGCCGAACTGCCGGTAATAGGCCGTGCTAAAGGGGTAGAGATGGGAGAGGGCATAGCCCTCGTCCCGGAAATCCCGCAGGGCCTGGACCATGCAGGCCCTGATGGCCCCGCCCCGGCGGTTAGCCGGCTGGGTGGCCACGCCGCCCACCCCGGCCATCTTCACAATGTGCCCGTCAAAGCGCACTTCTTTGCGGTTCATCACCAAAGAGGCCACCGGGGGGCCGTCCTGGCTGAGGAAAGCGCCGTACTGCTCCTCGGTACCGTCCGGCTGGGCGCTTTGCGATTTTTCCCGCTCCTTCTCAAACTCAAAGGGGCTTTCAAAGGCCACGGCCATATTCAGGCCGGCAAGCCAGTATTCCTGTGGGCTAAGCTTTCTGGCAAACATAAAGTTGTTCCTCCTGTTCCGTAAAATTGTCGCCTAACGGGTTAAGGCAACACCGCACAAAGATTGTGCGTGCGTTGCGCCGTCAGATTTTTTGTCAAGGTGTACAGATTGAGCGCCGTCAATTCCGGGATTGGCAAGCGAAAGCTGTGTGCT
Organism: Acutalibacter caecimuris; assembly: GCF_034335085.1. Lineage (NCBI taxonomy): Bacteria > Bacillati > Bacillota > Clostridia > Eubacteriales > Acutalibacteraceae > Acutalibacter > Acutalibacter caecimuris. Next base: position 14,309 of record NZ_JAWXXJ010000016.1, read on the forward strand.
ATGACGGAAAATAGGCAAGCAGACCGTGAGCAAAGGCCGTAGGCCGGTCTTTGTGCGGTGTTGCCTTAAAACCGGGCAATTCTTCCGGGCGCGCCAAAAAAGGGCCCATACCCCTGTACCGCCTATACGTTAAACCGGAACAGCACAATATCCCCGTCCCGCATCACATACTCCTTGCCCTCCGAGCGCACCAGCCCCTTTTCTTTGGCAGCGGCCATGGTGCCGCAGGCCATCAGGTCGTCAAAGGAGATCACCTCGGCCCGGATAAAGCCCCGCTCAAAATCCGTGTGGATCTTCCCGGCAGCCTGGGGGGCCTTGGTGCCTTTGGTGATGGTCCAGGCCCGCACCTCGTCCTTGCCGGCCGTCATGTAAGACATTAGCCCCAGCAGGTCATAGCAGGCGGTGATCAGCCGGTCCAAGCCGGACTCGTCAAGGCCCATATCCGCAAGAAACAGTTCTTTTTCCTCCGGCTCCATCCCGGCAATCTGCGCCTCATTTTCGGCGCAGATGGGCAGCACCGCGGCACGCTCCTTCCGGGCGGCCGCCTGCACGGCCCGGAAGAAGGGGTTGCCCTCCACCCCGGCCTGGAAGTCCGCCTCGCTCAGGTTGGCGGCAAAGATAATGGGCTTGTTGGTCAGCAGGGAAACCGAAGCCAGCAGTTGGGCCTCCTCCTCGCTGCACGCCACGCTGCGGGCCGAGTTCCCCGCCTCCAGGGCCTCCCGCACCCCCAAAAAGAAGTCCAACTCACCCTGGAACTTCTTGTCCGATTTAAGCAGCTTGCGGGTCTTGTCAATGCGCCTGTCCAGCACCTCTATGTCCGAGAGGATCAGCTCCAGGTCAATGGTTTCTATATCCCTGGCCGGGTCAATGCTGCCCTCCACATGGACAATGTCCCCGTCCTCAAAGCAGCGCACCACATGGACGATAGCATCCACCTCCCGGATGTTGGAGAGGAACTTGTTGCCCAGCCCCTCCCCCTGCGAGGCGCCCCGCACCAGGCCTGCAATATCCACAAACTCTATGGTGGCGGGGGTAAACTTGTTGGGCTCATACATATCCCGCAGTTTTTCCAGGCGCTTGTCCGGCACCGTCACCATGCCCACATTGGGCTCAATGGTACAAAAGGGGTAGTTGGCAGACTGGGCCCCCGCGTTAGTAATGGCGTTAAACAGTGTGCTTTTGCCCACATTGGGCAGGCCGACGATTCCTAGTTTCATAGCATGGGTTCCTCGTTTCCTTATGATGATGGCAGATTATAGCGTTTCCCTGTCCCGTAAGTCCAGCCGGTCGTACGCCGTGCCGTCCAGGGCCTTCCACACAAACAGGCCGTCCTGTAAGGTCATGTACCCCCGCCGGCTGCCCTCTTTGGGCAGGGAAACCGAACCGGGGTTCAGGTACCACCAGCCGCCGGGGGCCAGGGTTTTGGCAGGCACATGGGTGTGGCCGTGCAAAAGCACCTCTCCGGGGGAGAGGGGCGGCGGGCTTTCCAGGTTATAGTGGTGGCCGTGGGTGGCAAAAACCAGCCGCCCGGCAGATTCCAGCAGGCAGTATTCCGCCATTACCGGGAAAGCCAGCACCATTTGGTCCACCTCGGCCTCACAGTTGCCCCGTACGCAAAAAATCTTCCCCTTCAGCCCGTTAAGCAGGGCGATGACCTCCTTGGGCGCGTAGTCCTCCGGCAGGTCGTTGCGGGGGCCGTGGTACAGCAGGTCGCCCAGCAAAAGCAGGCGCCCGGCGCCCTCCCGTTCAAAGGCATCCGCCACAGCCCTGGCATAACGCCGGGAGCCGTGGATGTCAGAGGCAATAAGCCATTTTTCCATGTCCAATCTCCTTTCTTCTGGGCCTTTGGTTCGTACGGCATGGGCTGCCAGGAACAGCCGGGCGTGTCCATAAAGAAGAGGTTAAAAGCGGGGTTCCGGCCAACAAATAGTAAAAGTTTCGTTTTCTCACCTGCCGGTTCGGTCGGCTCGTGACGGCCGTTCTACTTGGCTGCGCCAAGTAGCCGGCGGCCCTCGCCCTTTTCAAAGGTGGTGGGGTTCTTAGGGGGCGACAATCGCCAGTGGCGATTTCCCGTCGCCGACCGAGGCGGCAGCCGAGAATCAACGCCCACGCCGGAGGCCAAAATTTCGTCATAAACTCCCCTTTTCGTACACGCCCCTTTAGCCCGGAGGCTTGCGGTTTTTGCGGGAAAGTGGTATAGTATTCCGTGAAACGGCCGGGGCAAGCGCTGCGCCGGCCGCCGGGGTACCACCCCCCGCAGGATAAGGCCATTTTTCATATAGTATAACGGAAAAAGCCCCTGCCCGCAAGTGGAAAAGGAGAAAATCATGCAAATCGACAAGGAGGAAACACCATGGCCAGCTTATTTTGGGATTCCCCCCTGGGGCCCCTGACTTTGGCAGAAAAAGACGGCGCGCTGACCCACCTGCTGTTTGGCCGGGAGATACTGCCCGGCAGCCCGGAAGAGGAAACGCCCCTGCTGCTGCGGGCAAAGGGGGAGTTGGAGGAATACTTCGGGGGCAAGCGGCGGGCCTTTGGGCTGCCCCTGGCCCCCAAAGGCACCGGGTTCCAGCAGCGGGTCTGGCAGGCCCTGCTGGCCATCCCCTACGGGGAAACCCGCAGCTACCGGCAGTTGGCGGAAATGGTCGGCTGCCCCAAGGGGTTCCGGGCAGTGGGTATGGCCAACCACCGCAACCCCATCTCCATCCTCATCCCCTGCCACAGGGTCATAGGGGCCGACGGCTCCCTCACCGGCTACGGCGGCGGGATCGGCCGCAAGCAAAAGCTGCTACAGTTAGAAGGCGCCCTGCCGCCCACCCCCGCAGGGTGCCTTGCCAAGCAGCGGTAAAGGTGGTATAATACCCAAAAGATGGTCATGGAAAGCCCCGGCACCGGGAGAGGGAGGCGTTTATGGAAGAGATACTGAGAAGGACATGGGCGGAGATCGACCTGGATGCGCTGGCGCACAATTTCGCCCAGGTACGGCAGGCAGCCGGCCCCAAGGCCGCCGTCTGTTGCGTGGTCAAGGCAGACGGCTACGGCCACGGGGCCCAACGGGTTGCCGGCGAACTGGAGGCCCTGGGCGCCGGGTGGTTTGCGGTTTCCAACCTGGAGGAAGCCCTACAGTTGCGGCAGCAGGGTATCCGCCGGCCGGTGCTGGTGCTGGGCTTTACCCCGGCGGAAGAGGCCGCAACGCTGGCCCTGGAGGACATCTCCCAGTGCGTCTATTCCACCGAGTACGCCCAGGCCCTGTCTGCCCATGCCCAGCGGGCCGGGGTGCGGGTGAAGATACACGCCAAGGTGGATACGGGCATGAGCCGGCTGGGGTTCTACTTCCAGGACATCAACCGGGACGAAGGGGCGGTGGCCCAGGTCAGGGCGGCCTGCACCCTGCCGGGCCTGGAGCCGGAAGGCATCTTCACCCACTTTGCCGTTTCGGACGAGGGCCGGGCGGGGGACGCCTTTACCATGCGGCAGTTCGGCTGTTTTAAAGAGATGGTAGAGGCCCTGCAACGGGAGGGGCTGCGGTTTAAGTACAGGCACTGCGCCAACTCGGCGGCGGTGTTCGACTACCCCCTCTCCCATATGGATATGGTGCGGGCCGGGGTAGTGCTGTATGGCCTGCGCCCTTCGGGTGAGATGCGGGCCCAGCCCAGGCTGCAACCGGCGCTGGCGCTGCGGTCGGTGGTATCCCATGTAAAAACGGTGCAGGCCGGGGCAACGGTAAGCTATGGGCGCAAGTTTACCGCCCAGGGGGCCATGCGGGTGGCCACCGTGCCGGTAGGGTATGCCGACGGCTACCCCCGGGCGCTTTCCGGCGGCGGGGCGCAGGTGTTAATCCACGGGAAACGCTGCCCGGTGCTGGGGCGCATCTGTATGGACCAGTTGATGGCCGACGTGACCGCGCTGGGGCCGGTCAGTATGGGGGATAGGGTCACCCTGATCGGCCGGGACGGGGCGGAGGAGATCACCGCCACGGAGCTGGCCGGCTGGGAGGGCACCATCAACTATGAGGTGGTGTGCGCGCTGTCCAAAAGGGTGCCGCGGGTCTACCTAAAAGGCGGCCAAGTAGAGAGCATCTACAACCAGTTGATAAAAAATAACCCCCACAAAAGCCGTTGAAGACCCTGCGGGGACTTTCTACAGAAAGCCCCTTCTGTTTTATCTCCGATGAAACCGGCCGCAAAAAGAGAGGGAGCCCACAGGCTCCCTCTCTTTTTATGCCTTTTTACCCCCGGCCAAACTTTTCAAACTTCAGCGAGCGGGGGATATACTTCTTAATAGCCTCCAGCAAATCCTCATCCGGGTCAAACACAACCAGCGTTTTCCCGGTCTTGCCGCTGCGCACAATCATAAACCACGAGTCCCGGTGGTCCGAAAATTCCGTGGCATATACCCTGGTGTCAAAGGAGCGGGTCTTAAGCCGGGCCTCGTTTTCCGTAAACTTGCCGATGTCCTCGCAGGAGTCGCACTCAAACGAGGTCATCCGTTTCCGGCTGGATTTATTAAGGATCTTGTCCACCGTAACAAACCCGTTGGTCAGGCTGTATTCAAACTCCAGCATCCGCATACCCACCAATTTGTAGCCGCCAAAAACCGAGCCCGCCGCAACCAGCAGGGTGATCATGGGGAAGGGGATGATCATCATACCAACCACAAAACCCACCGCGCTCAGCAAAATGATCCCCAGCACCACCCCGATGACAACCAGCAGGTCGGTGCTCTCAAATCTCTTTTTTACCATGCGTTCTATAAATACATCGCCCATTTTGGTTTCCTTTCCCGGTGCACCGGTGCAGTTATAAATTTTCGTATAGCTTTTCCATTCATTGTACCATAACAGCGCGGGGAATTCAACCGCTATTTCATAAAAACTTACAAAATCCCCCGCCTTCCCCTGCCGTCCGGGTCGTAGGCTGCCGGTATTTTGGCGGCTTTGGGGAAGGGGCGGGCAGGGGGATGGAATTTGACGAGAGAAAAACCGCTGGGGTGTATTCCCTTTTGCGGGAATATATAGTATAATGGTCTTGCCGTTTCGCATAGATACGGGACGGCGGAGCATAAAAAGACGAAGAGGAGCAATGAAACCATGAAAACGCCCGTTTCCCATCCCCCCAAAAAATTCCGGCAGATCCTCTCCCTCTGCCTGTGTGTCCTGCTGGTGGCCTGCCTGGCGCTGCCGGCCTCCAGCGCCGCCGGGCCGGAAAGCGCCCCCGGCCTGACGGATGCCCCGGACGTAACAGCCCCGGAGGAGGACGGGGCCGCGGAAGAGGGCCCCGGCGAAAGCGGGCCCAGCAGCCCGGACGAAAGCAGCCCGGAGGAACCCGGCGAAGAATCCTCCGCCCCGGAAGAAAGCCCGGCCCCCGAAGAATCCCCGGCCCCTGGGGAAAGCCCGGGCCCGGAAGAAAGCCCCGCCCCCGAAGAATCCCCCGCCCCTGAGGAAAGCCCCGCCCCTGAAGAAAGCCCGGCCCCCAAGGAGAAGGTAACGGTCAGCTTTATCCTGCGCCCGGAGGAGTGGGTGGTCACCGTAACCCTCCTGGCCGGGGAAAGCCTGAAACCGGAAGATATCCCCACCGGCGCGGGGGAGGAACTGCTGCTGGACGGCTGGCTGGACGCGGACGGCCAGGAGGCCGACCCCCTGGCCCAGCCGGTCATGGAAGATACCTCTTTTACAGCCCGTTGGACAAAAACCATCGAGAGCCTGTTTGATACCGTGTCCCACCGGGCCTATATGCAGGGCTACGAAAACGGCACCTTTAAGCCCAATAAGAAGGTAACGCGGGCCGAGGCCGCGGCCATCTTTTACGGCCTGCTGAAAAAACAGACCGGCGGCGAGGCCCGGTTCTCCGACGTAACCACCCAGTGGTTCGCCCCGGCCGTAAACAAGATCCAAAGCCTGGGCGTCATCAACGGGTACGCGGACGGCACCTACCGGCCCAACCAGGTGATCACCCGGGCGGAGTTCGCCACCATTGCCGCCTCCTGCGACGGGCTGCTGGAAGGGGACTGCCCCTTCCCGGATGTAAGCGGGAACCACTGGGCCAGGGACTACATCATTTCCTCCTACCAGCGGGGGTGGATCAGCGGCGACCAGAAGGGCAACTTCAACCCCTCCCAGGGCATTACCCGGGCCGAGGCTGTCACCGTGGTCAACCGGATGATGGGCCGCACCCCCGAGGGCACGGTGCAGACCAAGGCCGGGGTCAAAAACTTCTATGACCTGTTCCCGGAAAGCTGGTTCTACGGCCAGGTGGTAGAGGCCACCACGACCCATGACTATATTATCCCGGTGCCGGGCAGCGAGCGCTGGACGGATTTTGTGGCAGATACCACAACCCCCAAAGTGGGCTGGCTGCAAGACGGCGGGCAGAAGTACTATGTGGGCCCCAAAGGGAAGTTCCTGCGGGGCGAGCAGGTGATCGACGGCAAAACCTACCTGTTTGACCAAAACGGCGCGGCGGCTACGGGCTTTTACATGAAATCCGGCTGGAAACGCTACTATAAAGACGGCCTGATGCAGGAGGATATCTCCGGCTTAGGGGTGGTAGAGGGCCCCTACTACATCAAGGTGTACAAGCCCGCCAACTACCTGATCATCTTTGCCAAGGGGGATGACGGGAAATACAACATCCCCGTGCGTTCCATGCTGGTGTCCTGCGGCAACCCCACGCCCACCGGCACCTACTACACCCCGGCCCGCTACCGCTGGCTGGAGATGGTAGGGGGCAGTTGGGCCCAGTGGTGCACCCAAATTGAGGGCAACTACCTCTTCCACTCCGTGCCCAACGACCAGCGGAACAACTACACCATGTGGTCCGGCGAGTACAACAACCTGGGCACCACCCGCTCTCTGGGCTGCATCCGGCTGAACTGCCGGGACGCCAAGTGGATCTACGATAACTGCGCGCTGGGCACAGAGATCTACATATCACCCACCGAAACCAGCGGCCCCATGGCCAAACCGGCCGGGCTCAAGCTGGCGTGGGGCCATACCTGGGACCCCACCGACCCCACAGCCTATTGGCGGTGCCAGCAGCAGGGCTGCCACTAACCACAACCAACCACCGTCTACACCATCAACCATAAGCGGCAAAAAACCGTGTACCGGCAGGGCCCCACAAGGGCCCTGCCGGCCCGTCTATAAGCGGATAACGGCAATAATCCCCCAAAAAAACATAAAAGAAATAAAGGCTAACAAAAAGCCTTTCCTTCCCCTTCCTCCTCCCCATAAACTACACAAACCATATAAGCCCCCAACCCCGCCACAGAAACGTGTAAAGTCCCCATTAAAAAATAGCACAAAAGTTTCGTCGTCTCACCTGCCGGTTCGGTCGGCCCGTGACGGCCACGCTACCTTGGCTGCGCCAAGTAGCCGGTGGCCCTCGCCCTTTTCAAAGGTGGTGGGGATTCCAAAGGGGTGAAACCCCTTTGGCCGCCGGAGGCAGGGAGTGTCCCAAAATGAAGAGTTTAAAAGCAATGATCCGGCGAACAAATGGTAAGAGTTTCGTCCACCTTTTCAAAGGTGGCGGGGTTCTTAGGGGCAGAGCCCCTAAGCCGCCGGAGGCCAAAATTTCGTTATAAACTCTCCGCTTTGGACACACCCTGAAACGCCCAAATCTTGACCTTTCCCCAGGGCTATGCTATAATAAATCAGTATAACCATAAAAAGGAGGGAAACCTTGTGAGCCAGAACAGAAAGGGCGGCAAGTTCCGGCGGCAGCCGGGGCTGGGGCCTGTAGCGGGGCTCATTTTGCTGGTGCTGATCTTTTTCCTGTCCAGCCAATTCAAGCAAACCGGTACAGACGCCCCGGAAGGGGTGCAGACGGTACCCCTTCCAGAGGGCGCCGGGGACAGGCCCCTACAGGTGTACTACCTGGACGTGGGCCAGGGCGACAGCCAGTTGGTGCGCATACCCGGCGAGGGGGGCTATTTCAATATGCTGATAGATACCGGCGAGTACGCGTACGCCGACGGCCTGACCGCTTACCTGCAAGAGTTGGGCGTAGCCCGCATCGACGCGCTGGTCTGCTCCCATCCCCATACCGACCACATGGGCTGTATGGCCCGCATTGTCCAGCGGTTTGAGGTAGGGGCGCTGTATATGCCCCGGCTGCCGGAGGACAAAACCCCCACCACCGCGGCCTACGAAAAGCTTTTGGACGCCGCGGAGGAAAAGAACCTGACCATCAACCGGCTGATGGAAGACGCGTCCATCGAGTCCCCGGCAGGCTCCCAGATCCAGGTCATGTCCCCACGGGTAGACGCGGACTGGGAGGGCGCCAACAACTACTCGGCGGTCATGCGCCTGGTGTATGGCGACACCTCCTTCCTGTTTACCGGCGACGCGGAGGAGGAGAGCGAAGCCATCATCCTGGAGGACGGCTACCTGCTGGCCTCCGATGTGCTCAAGTGCGGGCATCACGGCTCCAGCAGTTCTACCTCAGACGCCTTCCTGGCAGCAGTAGACCCCCTCTACGCGGTCATCAGTTGCGAAACCGGCAACCGCTACGGCCACCCCCACCGGGAAACCATGGAGAAACTGGGGGAGGCGGAGATCATCGTCTACCGCACCGACAAGGACGGCACCGTGCTGGCGGAAAGCGACGGCACAAGGGTCAGCTTTACCAAAAACCTGCCCTCGGTAGAGGGCAAGGACTGAGGGACGGTACATACAACAGAAAGTAAAGGAGAAAAACCCATGCTCACCGCGAAAAAAAAGGAATTCATCGCATTTATGCTCTCGGCCAATGTGCTGCGTTTCGGCGATTTCGTCACCAAGTCCGGGCGCAATACCCAGTACTTTGTCAACACCGGCCTGTACCGCACCGGGGCCCAGCTCTCCCGGCTGGGCAGCTACTACGCCGCTATGGTAAAAGAACAACTGGGCGAGGGCTTTGACGCCATGTTCGGCCCGGCCTACAAGGGCATCCCCCTGGTGTCCGCCTGTGCCACCGCCCTGTGGCAGGAGCACCACATCGACAAGCCCTATTTCTTTAACCGCAAAGAGGCCAAGGACCACGGCGAGGGCGGCGTCACCGTGGGCTACCAGCCGAAAGAGGGGGACCGGGTGGTGATCATCGAGGACGTGATCACCGCCGGCACCGCTGTGCGGGAGTCCATGTCCGTGTTGCAGGCCTGTGCCCCGGTCAAGGTAACGGACGTGTTCATCAGCGTAGACCGCTGCGAGATAGGCCAGACGCCGGGCAAAACCGCCATTATGGAGGTGCAGGAAACCTTCGGCCTCCGGGTGCACCCCCTTGTCACGGTGGTGGATATCCACGACTACTTACAGGAAACCGGCGCGGACCCGGCTTTGGTCCAGGCGATGGAAGGGTACATGGCGCGCTACTGCGTGTTGGGTTAGCCCGGTATGCCCAGGTTTTTTGTAGAGGGCGCCCCGGCCGGGGCCTACCTGCTGGCCGGGGAGGACGGCCGCCATGGGGCCAAATCCCTGCGCCTGCGGCCGGGTGAGGCCGTAACCCTTTGCGACGGCCGGGGCTCGGATTACCACGGGGTGGTCCAGGAGGTGCTGCCCCAGGGCCTGCTATTGGATGTAGGGCAGCCCGTGCCCAGCCGGGGGGAACCGGCCATCCGGGTAACGGTGTGCCAGTGCCTGCCCAAGGCGGACAAGCTGGAAACCGTGGCCCAAAAGTCCGTAGAGTTGGGGGCCGCCGCCCTGTGGCCCATAGAGAGCAGCCGCTGTGTGGCCCGCTGGGAGCCAAAGGCCGTGCCCAAAAAGCTGGAGCGTCTGCAAAAAATTGTCCGGGAGGCGGCTATGCAAAGCGGCCGGGGGATCATCCCCCCGGTGCTGGAGCCCGCCCCCCTGGCAAAGGCCCTGGAAAGCGCCGTTGCCCAGGGGGAGGCGCTGTTCCTGTACGAGGGCGGGGGCATGGGGTTCAAGGCGGCCCTGCAAAGCCTTCGCCCCGGCCTGCCCCTGTTCCTGTTCGTAGGGCCGGAGGGGGGCTTTTCCCCGGCGGAAGCGGCCCTGGCCCGGCGGCTGGGGGCGCGCCCCGTAACCCTCGGCCCCCGCATCCTGCGCACAGAAACAGCCCCCCTGGCAGCCCTGTCCGCAACCCTGTACGAAAAAGGGGAGATGGAACCGTGACCGGCCTGTGTCCAAGACAAAGCGTGTATGACGGAATTTTGGCCTTCCGCCATATAGCCTTGGCTACGCCAACGCTCCGCCGCCGGAGGCCGTCCGAATTGCCAAAAACTCCGCTCTTGGACACTCGCCCATGCCAGGCCAAAAGCCACGGCGCGCGCCTCCCCACCGGTGCCGCCCTGTCCGCAATTCTGTACGAAAAAGGGGAGATGGGACCATGACCGGCCTAAAAGCCGTTATCTTCGATGCCTACGGCACACGCCTCTCCACCGGCGCCGGCCCGCTGGATGCCACCCGGCAGATTCTGGAACGGGTGGGCCGCCCGGACCTGTCGCCCACAGCCTTTTATGGCCAGTGGAAGGAACTGCACCGGGCGCACACCGCCAGCCTGCCGGCCTTTGAAACAGAGGCCGCCCTATTTGCGCGGGACCTAAGCTGCCTGTATGCCGGATTGGGTTGCACGGCGACCCCCGGCAGGACGTGGGGCTGATGTTGGCCACCCTGGGGCAGCGCCGGGCATTCCCGGAGATCCCGGCGGTGTGGCAGCGCCTTTCCGCCCGGTACACCCTGGCCGTGGCATCCACCACAGACGCCGCGCCCCTGTTGGCGGACCTGGCCCGGGCGGGCCTGCACACGCCCCGTATCTTTACCTCAAAGGGCTTGCGCGCCTACAAGCCTCACCCGGCCTTTTACAGGGCAGTCTTACAGGCAATGGGCCTGTCCCCGGCGCAGGCGCTCTTTGTGGGGGACTCCCCCCTGGACGATGTGGAGGGCCCCAGCCGGGCAGGCATGAAAACCGGCTGGGTCAACCGTGCGGAAAAGGCATTTTCGGGAAAAATCACGCCAGATTACCGGCTGAGAAGCCTGGATGATCTGCTTACTATCCTGCTATAAGGAGGCTGAAAGTGGCAACTAACCGGGGTAATACCGTACTGGTAACAGGGGCTTCCGGGGGCATTGGCGGGGCCATTGCCCGCGCTTTCGGGGTCCGGGGCCACCGGGTGGCGGTGCACTACCACACCCGTCCCGCCCCCGCCCAGGCCGTGGTAGAGGGCATCCGCCAGGCAGGCGGCCAGGCCGCGGCCTTCTGCGCCGACCTGACCCAGGAGGCCGAAGTAGAGCGGCTTTTTGCCGGAATAGAGGCCCATTTTGGCCCTGTAGAGGTGCTGGTCAACAACGCCGGCGTGGCCTGGCAGGGCCTGCTGACCGATATGTCCCTGGCCCAGTGGCGGCAGGTAATGGACAGCGACCTTGGCAGCGTATTCCTCTGCTGCCGCCGGGCCCTGCCGGGGATGATCCGCCAAAAAAGCGGGTGTATCCTCAATATCAGCTCCATGTGGGGGCAGCAGGGGGCCTCCTGCGAGGCCGCCTACTCAGCGGCAAAAGCCGGGGTTATCGGGCTGACCAAGGCTTTGGCCCAGGAAGAGGGCCCCTCCGGCGTGCGGGTAAACTGTATCGCCCCAGGGGTCATCGATACCCCCATGAATGGCCACCTTTCGGCCGCGGATTTGGCCGCCCTGCAAGAGGAAACCCCCCTGATGCGGATCGGTACGCCGGAGGACGTGGCCCAGGCGGCCGTATTCCTCAGCGAGAGCCCCTTTATCACCGGGCAGGTGCTGGGGGTAAACGGGGGATTTGTCCTATGAACAGGCAAATTCGGCCCCTGGCGCGGCAAGATATCCCGGCAGCGGTGGGGCTCATCCGGGAGAGTTTTGCCACCGTGGCCCAGGCGTTGCGGTTTACCCAGGAGGACGCGCCCCGCTTTACGGCCTTTTCCACTACGGAGGAGCGCCTTCTCTGGCAGATGGAGCAGGAGCGGCGGCCCATGTTCGCCCTCTTTGTAGAGGGGGCCATGGCGGGGTATTACTCGTTGCGCATGGAGCCGGCTGCGTGTGAGTTGAACAACCTGTGCGTGTTGCCCGCTTACCGGCACAAGGGGCTGGGGGGCATACTCTTGCGGGACGCCTTCTTCCGGGCCGCCGGGCTGGGCGCCACTGTTATGAAAATCGGCATTGTAGAGGAAAACCGGCGGCTGCGGGCCTGGTACGAGGCGGCCGGCTTTATACACACCGGCACAGAAAAATTCCCCTTTACCTGCGGGTATATGGAAAGGGCGCTGCCCTAGAGTCTGTTTTAAAACTCCGAAACGCCGTCTATTTTGCCTAAAAACGGTGCTTTCTGTGTCAAAAATCCTCGAAAGGCGGCAAGCCTTTCTTGCAGTTTTTTCCTTGAAAGCCCTCGTTTTTGGACAAAAATCCGGCATTTCTCCGGTTTCAAAACAGGCTCTAGGGCGTGTGCCCCCGCTGAAGTCCGGAGCGCAGGGGGAACACAGAAAAACAGTGGGAGCGGATACGCCCTGTGACAGAATTTGAGTTGACTTTTCGCACAAAAAATGGTAATCTTATTATAAATAATCCGGCTGTATTAGAGCATCCCGCCGGGGGAGAAAGGACGATGGAGTATGACAGAATTTGAAAGATGGCTGGCCCAGGACCTGGACGACCAGGACCTGGCCGCCGAGTTGGAGGCCGTCAAAGGCCAGGCCGAGGAGATCAACGACCGCTTTTACCGGGATTTGGAGTTCGGCACCGGCGGCCTGCGGGGCGTTATCGGCGCGGGCACCAACCGTATGAACGTCTATACCGTGCGCAAGGCCACCCAGGGCATGGCCAACTACCTGCTCAAACACGCGGACGGCAAGCCCCAAAGCGTGGCCATCGCCCATGACAGCCGCAATAAGGGCGTTGCCTTTGCCCAGCAGTCAGCGGCGGTGCTGGCAGCCAATGGCATCAAGGCCTACCTGTACCCCCAGTTGATGCCCACCCCGGCCCTAAGCTTTGCCGTGCGGCACCTGCACTGCGACGCTGGCATTTGCGTAACCGCCAGCCATAACCCCGCCAAGTACAACGGCTATAAGGCCTATGGTTCTGACGGCTGCCAGGTAACGGCCGATATGGCCGACGGCATCATGAACGAGATCAACGCCCTGGATATTTTCACCGGCGTCAAGAAGATGGACTTCCAGGAGGGTGTGGACAAGGGGCTGATCACCTATATCGGCGACGACACCGTGGATGCTTTCCTGGACAGCGTCTACGCCGAGAGCATGAACGTAGACGCCTCCGCCCTGAAAGTGGTGTACACCCCCCTTAACGGCAGCGGCAAAATGTGCGTCACCCGCATTTTGGACCGTATCGGCGTAAAGGACGTGACCATTGTGCCGGAGCAGAGCGAGCCGGACGGAAACTTCCCCACCTGCCCATACCCCAACCCGGAGATCCGGGAGGCCCTACAGAAGGGTCTGGAACTGTGCGAGAAGGTGCAGCCCGACCTGCTGCTGGCCACGGACCCGGACTGCGACCGGGTGGGCATCGCGGTAAACCAGCACGGGGAGTATGTGCTGATGACCGGCAACGAGGTAGGCATTCTGTTGCTGGACTTTATCGCCGGGGTGAAGAAGGAGCAGGGCCGCCTGCCCGCCCACCCCGTGGCCGTCACCACCATTGTCAGCACCGACATGGTGGACCCCATTGCCAAAGAGTACGGTGTGGAGTTGCGCCGCTGCCTGACGGGCTTTAAGTATATCGGCGATATTATCGCGGAGTTGGAGGAAAAAGAGGGCAATGCCGACAGCTATCTGCTGGGGTTCGAGGAGAGCTATGGCTACCTCTCCGGCGGGTATGTGCGGGATAAGGACGCGGTAGACGGCAGTATGCTCATTTGCCAGATGGCCGCCTACTATAAGCAGCACAATATGACCCTGGTAGACGCCATGAACGCCCTGTATGAGGCATTCGGCTACTACAAGAACGACCTGTGCAACTTTGCCTTTGAGGGCGAGGACGGCATGAAAACCATGAACGGCATCATGGAGAAACTGCGCAATGCCTCGCCCGCGGAGATCGCCGGGTCCAAGGTGGTGGGCCGCAGCGATTACCAGGCCTCCCTTTCCTATGGCGACGTGGAAGGGGCCATTGACCTGCCTAAGTCCAATGTACTGGAGTACCGGATGGAAAACGGCTGCAAGCTGATCGTCCGCCCCTCCGGCACAGAGCCGAAAATCAAGATCTACCTCTCCGGCAAGGGTGACACAAAGGCCCAGGCAGAGGAGATCATCCAGAAGATGAAAGACCAGGTGCCGGCGCTGCTGGGTATCTGAGAAAAAACGGTAGAAGGAAAGGCTCTCCCCTAGGGGAGGGCCTTTTTGCATGGGTAGCGGGGTTCAAACAGCCCGCCGGGTTTCCCCGGCGGGCCATTGTTTTTAGTTTACCGCCTGATTTCCGGCGTATTGAAACGGTGGGCCAGGCCGGTCTGAAACCTGCCTGCAACCGTCATGGTTTCATCGGGCTGCCTGCCCTTCCGCCCGCGGCCGGACATAATCCGCCACAGGGCTACAACCAGTGCCACAACCGCGGCAATGAACAAGATATTGTAGAAAACCTGACCGGACATACTTGCCGCCTCCTCTTTTTGAGGGTTGCGCGCCTAGCGGATCCGCCGCTGCATACTGTCAATCATGCTGGTGGCCTTAAAGTGGGCCATAAACTCCAACAGGCCGATGGCCCTGTTCTCGCCCTTCTTTTTGCGGCCAAAGGCCAGCCAAAACACCGCCAGGCATAGGCATAGGGCGAAAATGCCCGTTAAAATCGGCGCGCCGCAGATAAAAGACCAAAAAAACTCATAAAACGGGCCTCCCTTGCCCGGTAGCTGTGGGGCGCCTACCGCATCCGCGTCCCGTTGTTGATGGAGTTGGCGCCCTTAAAAAACGCCATCTGTTCCAAAATGCCAATGGCCTTGTCCTCGCCCCGTCTTTTGTGGCCAAAGACCAACCACAGCACCACAAAGCCAAGGATCAACCCGGCAACCAAAATGGCCAATCCAACCATAAAATAGAAGGTGGTACCCATACCATTTGCCTCCTCTCCTGCCGCAACCGTGTGCCCTTACCCGTGCCGAAACCGCCCTTATCCCTGTGGACGCCCCAGGCTGGCCCGGAATAAACGCCCACTGCTGCTGAACTGGCCCATAGGAGAACGCCTCTTTCTATCAAAAATTTCGTCTTTCTATCTATATTATACCCTGGTGTTCCCCAAGCGTCAATATGCAAAGTGCACAAGGTTCAAGGGGACTTCCTGTACGCCTGCGCCCCCAGCAGGGGCCCCGCCACATAGCGGTTCAGCAGGGGTAAAACGGGGCCCGTGCAAAAGGCCATCAGCAGGGTGCCAATGCCAATGGCCGCCCCACAAGCAAAGCCTACGGCCACGCATACCACGTCCAGTCCCATGCGCCACCACCGGAAGGGTATGCGGGTACGCTCTGGCACAATATAGCTGACACAGTCATAGGGGGCCATGCCCAGGCCGCAGGTCACATAAAAGGCGCACCCGATAAGCTGCATGGAAACCCCCAGCAGGGTCATGGCCACCCGGCTGGGAAGGCCCAGGGAGGCGGCGTCCACCACTTGGCGCAGCAGGGCGCTGGTGATGTCAGCGGCATAGCCGACCAGAAACATATTCCCCAGGGTGCCCAGCCCCAGCTTAGAGCGGTCGGTCAGCACCACCACGGCCAGCAGGAGGATGTTGAAAATAGCCTGCCAGGTGCCAAAGCTCAGGTGCAGCCGGGCGGATACCCCCAGGTTCAGGGTGGAAAAGGGGTCGCTGCCCATAGCGGCCAGCATAAAAAAACCTACCCCCACGCCCATCATCGTAACAGCCAACAGCATGGCGGCAATCCGCCTGGGCAGGTGCTGCCCGGCAAAGCGGAGAAAAAAGGATGCCATCGGTTCAGCCCTCCGTTTCAAATAGGATGCCCAAGGTATTGGGCCCACAGTGGCTGGCAATGGTGCAACTGGCCTTGGTGGCGTGTATCTCGCCAAAGGGCATGGTTTCGCAGATGGTCTGGCGCACCAGCGCCTCCAGTTCCGGGCTGATGCTGGAATAGGTGATAAAAATGTGGTCCCGCTTGATGTTGGGGTATTGGGCCAGCTTATCTTTCACATAGCTTTTTAGCGCTTTCCCCAGGGCCCCCCGGTACTTTTTGCCCACGTGCATACTGCCGTCAGAGTGGTCCACCTCTATGCAGGGCTTAAGGCCCAACAGGTTGGCGCCTACGGCCGCCACGGTAGAGCACCGGCCGCCGGCCCGCATAAAGTCCAGGGTGTCCAAAATAAAGCTGGCATGGATATTATGCCGGTTGGCTTTTAATTTACCGGCAATCTCCCCGGCGGGCAGGCCGGCCTTTATCATCTCCCCGGCGTCAATCACCTGTAGGGCAATGCCTGTGGAAAGGCTAAAGCTGTCAATAGGGTACACCCGGCCGGGCGCGCCGCCTGCTGCCAGTTCCTGGGCGGCCAGTACGCAGTTTTGGTGGGCGCTGGAAATGGCCCCGCCCAGGTTCAGGTGGATTACGTCAAAGCCCTCCTGGACCCAGGCCGAAAAGTAGTCTACATACTCGCTTACATTGATGGCAGCCGTACGGGGCAAAGCCTTGTGGTCGTAATAGGCCGCAAAAATTTCTTTTACCGTAATGTCCACATTGTCCTGGTAGTCCTTTTCGTCCAGAATAATGTGGAAGGGATAGTAGCTGACCTGATACCGCTCCTTCAGCTCTTCCCCCAAATCGCAGGTGCTGTCCGCACTCAGGATGATTTTTTGCATGGGATTACTTCCTTCGTTTAAGTTGATGGGGCAGCCATAAAAGGCCGCCCCCGGTAGCCGGTTTCACCGTAGGGATATGTCCCAACCATGTGGGCCGTTGCCCCTCAAAAGGGGCGGTACAGGTTTACCGGCCCCAAAAACCACAAAAAGCAACACAAAAAACGGCGCCCTTCCCACCGAAAATTGCCATACCCCCTCGCGGGCCGGAAACCCTGGCTGCCATCTCCCCCAGCGCGCGCCGACGGGTTTCCCAAGGGGCCGCGCCCCTTTGGGCTGGCCCCTTGGGCCGTCTAATTCTTCAGGCTTTGCAGCGGGGCCGGGATTTTGCCACCACGGCGGATAAAAGCGGCGGGGGAGGCAGTGTTAACGGGCATGACCGGGCCCTGCCCCAACAGGCCGCCAAAGTCCAGTTCCTCGCCGGCCTGCTTGCCAATGGCGGGGATGACCCGCACGGCGGTGGTTTTGCTGTTGACCATGCCAATGGCAGCCTCGTCGGCGATGATGCCGGAGATGACTTCGGGGGTGGTATCGCCGGGGATGACGATCATATCCAGGCCCACCGAGCAGACGGCGGTCATGGCCTCCAGCTTGGAGAGGGTCAGGCAGCCGCTGCGGGCTGCGGCGATCATGCCGGCGTCCTCCGTCACCGGGATAAAAGCCCCGGAGAGCCCGCCCACGCTGGAGGAGGCCATAACGCCGCCCTTCTTTACGGCGTCATTCAGCAGGGCCAGGGCAGCGGTGGTACCGTGGGCCCCGCACTGCTCCAGGCCCATGCCCTCCAGTATGTAGGCCACGCTGTCGCCAATGGCCGGGGTAGGGGCCAAAGACAGGTCCACAATGCCAAAGGGCACGCTCAGCCGGCGGGAGGCCTCCTGCGCCACCAGTTGGCCCATGCGGGTGATTTTAAAAGCCGTGCGCTTGATCAGTTCGGCAATCTCCGTCAGGCTGCGGCCCGCGCCGTCCTTCTCAATGGCGGCCCGCACCACCCCCGGCCCGGACACACCCACGTTGATCACGCAGTCGGGCTCGCCGGGCCCGTGGAAGGCCCCGGCCATAAAGGGGTTGTCCTCCGGCGCGTTGCAGAACACCACCAGCTTGGCCGCGCCAATGCACTCCCGGTCCGCCGTAAGCTGGGCGGCCTTTTGCACAATCTTTCCCATTTTGCCGACAGCGTCCATGTTGATGCCGGCCTTTGTGCTGCCAATGTTTACGGAGGAGCAGACCAGTTCCGTTTCACTGAGGGCCTGGGGGATGCTCTCGATCAGGGCGTAATCGCCGGGGCCAAAGCCCTTTTGCACCAAAGCCGAGTACCCGCCGATAAAGTTTACCCCCACCGTATGGGCAGCCCGGTCCAGGGCCTTGGCAAAGCGCAGGGGCGAGGCGGCCTGGCAGGCCCCGGCCACCATGGCAATGGGCGTTACGGAGATGCGCTTGTTGATAATGGGGATGCCGTACTGCCGGCTGATGTCCTCCCCGGTTTTCACCAGGTCCTGGGCGTAGCGGCAAATCTTGTCGTACACCCGGTTGGCGGCAGCATCGGGGTCAGGGCCGGCGCAGTCCAGCAGGGAAATGCCCATGGTGATGGTGCGCACGTCCAGGTTTTCGTTGTCGATCATATTGATCGTTTCCAGAATCTCGTTGGTATTCAAGTCAGACTTCCCCCTTTGGGTCATTTTCCGGCGGGCCGGGGCCTATCCATCGCGGCCCGGCCCGGCGCCCGCCGTTATCCTGTAGTTCTGCCGGCAAGGCCGCTGCCCGGTAGCCGCGGTGCCAAACCGGGCGTTTGCAGGCAAGCCTTTGGGCAGGGCCTTGCTGCGTTTCATAAAGCCGGCTTAGATGCGGTGCATAGAGTTGAAGATATCCTCGTGCATCACATGGATTTTCAACCCCAGTTCCTGCCCCAGGGCGTCCATCCGTCCGGAAAGGGCCGCTACGTCCACCGCGTGGCCCATGTCTACCAGCATAACCATGACGAACAGGTCCTGCAAGATGGACTGGGTCACTTCCAGCACATTCACGCCGCTTTGGGCGCAAATGTCTGAAACCTTGGCCAGTATGCCAACCATATCCTTGCCTATAACGGTTATAACCGCTTTTTGTGATGTTTCCATTTACTTTCCTTCCTTTCCCTTTCCTGAAGATACTACCATTATGGGGCAGAATGGCGCGGCTGTCAAGAGGGAAAATGGCCGCCTCTTGCTGCTGTAGGGCACAGGGCCTGGCCAAACCGGGCGGTATGCCCTGCCGCCTGCAAAACCCTGCGATATTTTTTGACCATGCCGGCTTTTTGTGGTATAATACCAGCCAGAAGGGCTATTACCCCTGGAACCGGCAGCAGGAGCGTAACCGCCCCTGTCCTTGGGGCAGCGGGATAGCAATCGTGCTCCAAACCGTCATGTGCACAGGCAATAGTAGGGGAAAGCCAGGAGGGGACAGGCTGCTCCCGCTGCCAATACCCCATGTTCCCCCACGGAGGGCTTTATATATGCCTAAAAAGAAAAAAGTGAAACTGACCAAAGAAGAACGCGCCCAGCGCCGTACGGAGGACATCCGAAAGGCCAGGGCAGAAGTAAAGGCCCACCCGGTACTGTTTACCGTTTACGTCGTACTGCGGGTGCTGGTGGTGGCCGTGTTGATTTTGCAGTTGTTTAACCGGGAGTACTACGATGTATTCCTCTGCGCCCTTACCTTGACCCTTTTCCTGATCCCCAGCTTTGTGGAACGCCGGCTGCATATCGACGTGCCCAATACCCTGGAGGTTCTCATCTTGCTGTTCATCTTTTCCGCGGAAATACTGGGGGAGATCCAGGAATACTACCTGATCTTCCCTTTCTGGGACACCATGCTCCACACCATCAACGGGTTCCTCATGGCGGCCATCGGCATTGCCATGGTGGACATCCTCAACCGCTCCCGGCGGTTTAAGGTACGCCTGTCGCCGGTGTTTGTGGCGGTGGTCGCCTTCTGCTTTTCCATGACCATCGGCGTGCTGTGGGAGTTCTTTGAGTACGGCATGGACACCTTCTTTAATATGGATATGCAAAAGGATACCTGGGTCAGCGTAGTAAACACCGTCAGCCTGAACCCGGAGGGGAAAAATTCCCCGGTAAGCATCCCCATTGAGAGCGTGGTGGTCAACGGCCAGGAATGGCCGGGGTACCTGGACATCGGCATACACGACACCATGAAGGACCTGTTCGTAAACTTCATCGGCGCGGTGGTGTTCTCCCTGATCGGTATGATCTACATTATGGGCCGGGGCCGGGGAAACTTTGCCCCACGCTTTATCCCCCGGCTAAAGGAAAACGAGTTGCCCGCGCCGGAAAACAAGGGGAAATCGGAGGAACGCCTCGGTTTGCTGGAGCCTATCCCCCTGGAGGGCCCCGAAACCCAGGCTGGCCCGGAGTTAATAGACCTGTACACCAAGGACGGCAAGTTTACCGGCCAGACTATAGAGCGCGGCGGGGATAAGGGCAGCAGCTTTACGTTAGGCGTCCATGTGTTTATTTATGACGGTAAGGGGCGGTTCCTGCTGCAAAAACGGGCGGCGGGCAAAAAGTTCCGGCCCGGCCAGTGGGAGGTGGCCATGGGCCATGTGCTGGCCGGCGAAACGCCCATAGAGTGCGCCCTGCGGGAAGTCAAAGAGGAATTGGGCGTACAGTTGCCAGCGGAGGAATTTGTAAAACTGTACCGCTGGGTAGATTGGGAGAACCGGATGCACACGGACCTTTTCTTTGCCCGGGCGGAGTTGGACGAAAGCACCCTCACCCTGCAAAAGGAAGAGGTCATGGGCGTGCAGTGGGTGACAAAGGCAGAGATGCTGGGTTTCATCCACGGCATAGATTACCGGCCGGCGCGCTATAAGGAGATCACCGCCGAGTATGTGGAGAACTGTGTGGAGGAAACACAGGAACCCCAAGCAGAAGAGGAACCGTAAAACAGGAAAGCTTAAAGCCGCCTCTTTCGGAGGATGGTGAACCCCAGGCAACCCCGTTAAGTTTGGAGCGCCTGGGGATAAGCAAAACAGGGCCCACGCCGGCCCAAAACCAAAGGAGGAACCACCATGCAAACCATTGTGCAAACCAAACAGGGGGCCGTAGAGGGCGTCCTGTCCCAGGACGGGCAGACCGCGATCTTTAAAGGCGTCCCCTATGCCGCGCCCCCGGTGGGCGAACTGCGTTTCCGCCGGCCCCAGGCCCACGCCCCCTGGGAGGGGGTGCGTGCCTGCAAGACATTCGGCCCCAGTTGTATGCAGGCCGATCTGGGCGCGGGGGGCTTTTACGCAAAGGAGTTTTACGACGTACCCCTGCCGCCCCTTTCGGAGGACTGCCTTTACCTGAACATCTGGACGCCGCGGGACGCTACGCCGGACAGCGGCCTGCCGGTACTGTTCTGGATCCACGGCGGGGCCTTTATGCATGGCTCCGGCAGCGAGAAAGAGTTTGACGGCGAGGGATTTGCCCACAAGGGCGTCATCCTTGTCACCATCAACTACCGGGTCAATGCTTTCGGCTTTTTTGCCCACCCGGAGCTGGAGGAGGAAAACGAGCAGGGCGTTTCCGGCAATTACGGCATCCTGGACCAGATCTTTGCCCTAGGCTGGGTGCGGGAGAACATCGGCAGTTTTGGCGGCGACCCGGAAAAGATCACGATTTTCGGCCAGTCGGCAGGCTGCATGAGCGTGCAAACCATCGTGTCCTCCCCCCTTTCCCAAGGCATGATGCGGGCGGCTATCCTGCAAAGCGGCGGGGGTATAAGGGCGCTGCATAAAACGCCCTCCAAAGAGCAGGCATGGGAGCAGGGGAAAAAGCTGATGGACTACCTGCATATAGATACCATAGAGGCCCTGCGCCAAGTACCGGCGGGTCAACTGCGGGAGGGCGCCTACGCCACCGGCGGCCAGCAGTTGGGGTGGACGCCCCATGTGGACGGCTGGATGCTGCAAGGGGACGTAGACCAGTTGGCCGAGAGCGGGGCCATCCATGACATTGTGTACATGATCGGCTCGTTGGGGGACGATATTGGCGGGCAGACCACCCTACAGGAAGCCGGGGCCCGGTGGTGCGAAAACCTACTGAAACTGGGCCGGGCGCCTGGCTACCACTATTTGTTTGACCGCAAGCTGCCCGGAGATGACGCAGGGGCCTTCCATTCCGGGGAACTATGGTATGTGTTTGAAACCCAGGACCGCTGCTGGCGGCCTTGGGAGGAACATGACCGGGAATTGGCCAGGGAACTTTCCGGCTACTGGGCCAACTTTGCCAAAAACTTAGACCCCAACGGGGAGGGCCTGCCCCAGTGGCCGGCCTTTACCCCGGCGCATCGCGAAACAAAAGTGTGGCAATAACAGGCACTTGACCCAATCAAAAAACAGGAGGGCGCCGGCGGCCAATCAAGCCGGCGCCCTCCTGTTTTGCGGTCAATCTCCCTTCTCAAAGGAGAGGGAACCGTCCGGATGGATGTATAGGTAAAGGACCTCCTGCCCGTCCACGGGAAGATAGCTGCCCGGGCGGGCGTCCCGGAAAATCTCCTCCCAACCGGCCTGGTCCGGGTCCAACAGGACGGTAAGCCCCGCCGGCAGTTGCAAGTCTTTTTGCCCGGTAATGCGCAGGTCATATGCGCCGGTACCGGCGGCAGAGGTTTCAACCGCCACCCACAGGCCGTTGGCCCGGAACAGCACCTGGCCCGTATCCGCCAGAAAATGTGCCGGCAGGGTAGGCAGGGCTTGCCACCGCTGGCCGGACGCCACATACCGGATGGGGACGCCGGGCTTTTGCAGGTCTTTGCCCGCGTAAGCCCCCTGGGGCAGCAAAAGCGTTTCTACTGGGACAGAGCCCAGCAGGGAAACGGCCATCTCCCGTGCGTAAAGGTCCTGCTGGGGCAAAAAGGCCGTGTGCAGGGTGGCGATGTTGTGATCCCGTAGCACCCGCCGGGCAACGCCGCTGTTAAACCCGCCCAGGGACAAAGCAGCCGCGCGGCCGTCCTGCAAAACCAGGACGCAGAGGGAACTGCCTTCGCCGGTAACAGCCAGGGTGATGGTTTCGCGGGAGAGGGCCAGTGTAGAACTGGCCCCTATGCCTGCCAAAAGCAGGAGCGTAAGGGCTGTGGCCAGCATGACTTTGTATTTGACACGGTACAAAAGCAGCACAAGCAGGCATAAAAGGCAGACGCCCAGCGTAATGGGCCAAATGCTATGGCGAAAGGAGAAATAGCCGCCGGGAATGGAAGCCAGCTTGTCCGCCATGCCCATAGCCAGCCGGGCCAGCCACCCGGCACAAAAGGCAAAGGGCCTTGCCAAAGACTGGGTGAGGGGGAAGGGCGCCAGCGCGGCCAGGGGAAGGGAAACGTAAAGCATGGCGGTAACCACCGGGGTTAGCAAAAGGGTGGCAAGGGGGTTCAAAAGGGAAATGCCCCCAAATACCGCCACCTGGATAGGCAACGAAAAAGCAGACGCCGCCATGGACAGGGCCAGGGCCCCACAGGCCGGCCGCCGCAACCCGGCCGGCAAAGGCCGGAGCAGCCGGGTGAAAAGGGCGGATAAAGGGCCGTACAGGGTGATGATGCCCGCTGTGGCGGTAACGGATAGGCAAAACCCTACATCGCCGCCGGAAAAGGGGCGGGCAAGGCAAATGGCCAGCACCCCACCGCCCAGGGAGTTCAGGCTGTCTGCCTTGCGGCCCAGGGCTTGGCCCAGCAAAAGGAAAAAGAACATAGCGCAGCTTCGGAAGGCGGACAAAGGGAACCCAATGATGCAGAGATAGGCCAGCAGCGCGGCCATGTTCGCCAGGGCACGGCCCCACCGGCCCAGGGGCAGCTTGTTGACCATGAGCCCGGTCAGCAGCGCCAGGGCCGTCATATGTAAGCCGGAAACCGCCATCAGGTGCGCGCTGCCAGTCTGGACAAAATCATCGTAGCAGGCGTCGGAAAGCCCGGCGCGCTGGCCCAGCAGGCTGGCTTGTACCAGGCCGGCCTCGTCCCCTGGCAGGTAGCGGGCAATGCCCCGGCTGACAGCCTGCCGTATCTCCGCCAGAATACGCCCAGGTGGCCAGATAATATAGGGGGCGCAGGGCGGGTCAAAATCAGCCAGATAGGCCCCCAGCACATGGCCGTCGGCCAGTTGGGCGTTCTCCTGGGAGAACAGCCCGCCGGCGGAAAAGCGGTAAAATACCACTTGGGTTTCGGCAACGTCATAGGGGCGGCAGGCCAATGGCTCGCTACAGGAAAGCCGGATGTGGAAGGGCTCTACCTGGTAGCCCTCCACCCATATGACCCGGCCCGGGTAATAGAAACGGTGGTAGCGCTCCTCCGGGTAGTCAGTCAGTTGCACCTGTACCACAGCTTTTACGCCGTCAAGGGCCTGGAAAGGCTCAACCTGCGCATACCAGCCGGCCACATAAAGGGCCAAGGCCAGCGAAAGGGTAAGGCTGGCCATCGCCACAGGGGGTATGGCCTTTGCGGCCAGCGCCCACAGCGGGCCCTTCTGGCAGGTAATGCGCCGGAAAAGCGCGGCCAGCAGCGCCAACGACCCACAGGCCCCGGCCGCCACAGCCAGTTGCTGTGAAAGGCCGGGGCCTGCTTGGGCAGCCAACAGCGTCCCCGCAAAGGCAGAAAAGCCTGCTACGCAAAGGGGGCGGCGTAGGGCCATTACTTAAAGAAAAGCGGCAGGGGCTCCAGGAAGATAATATCCTCCCGGTCCTTGGCGTCGCCTTCAGCCAGCACGCAGGCCTTGCCCACCACCTGCCCACCAATGGTGTGCAGCAACTCCTCAATGGCGGCCAGGGACTCGCCGGTGGAAATCACGTCGTCCACCACCAAAATCCGCTTGCCCCTAAGGTTTTCGCAGTCTGCCTTGGAGAGGTACAGCTTTTGCACATGGTCGGTGGTAATGGACTTGACCTCCACGTGGATGGGGTCCTCCATATATGCCTTAATCCCCTTGCGGGCAACCACATAGTTCCGGCAGCCGGTGCGGGCCATCTCATAGGCCAAGGGGATGCCCTTGCTCTCCGCGGTGACAATGATGTCGTGGGCCGGGCATTTGTCCAACAGGGCTTTTGCCACTGCCTCCGTCACCTCCACGTCGCCAAACATCACAAAGCCGGCAATGTCCATGTGCTCGTTAATGGGGCAGATGGGCAATTCCCGCTCACAGCCCGCTATGTTGATCTTGTACACGCTCATGTTGATTTCTCCTTTCATGGGCCGGGGCCATGCCCCAAGCAGGGCCCCGGCCGGAACCACGCTTTCGAACAGGTGCGGGGCCGGCACGTGCTTTTTATTCTATGCCACCCATGCCGCCCAAAGTAGCCGGGGGCTTTCTGATACGCCCCCTTCTCCGCCGCCGCGCCCGGAATCTCCACCGGGTAGGGCCCGGTCACGGGCGCTCCGGGGGGAAGGGGGGCCAGCCCATCTGTTTCCCGCCCAGCAGGTGGAAGTGTAGGTGCTGAACGCTCTGCATCCCGTCAGCCCCGCAGTTGTTGACGATGCGGAACCCGTTGGTAAGGCCCAGGTCAGCGGCCAGCTTGGCCGCCACCTCAAAGATATGCGCCACCAGGCTGCTGTTTTCCTGGGTAATCTCTGCGGCGCTCCCGATGTGCGTTTTGGGGATGATCAGCACATGGGTAGGGGCCTGGGGGTCAAGATCCCGGAAAGCAAGGACAGACCCGTCCTCATAGACTTTGGTGGAGGGGATTTCCCCTGCCGCTATTTTACAAAAGATACAGTCTGGCATGGTTGCACACTCCTTTATATTTGCCCAATCAAGCATTTCTCCCGCCGCTATATGCTTGCCTGCGCCCCATCCAGCAGGGCCAGGATGCGGTCCCGTACCTGTTCCGGCGTTTTATCCGCTGTATCTATTTGGATACCGGGCAAGCTGCCGAAAGTTTCCAGAGAGCAAAGGCTGATTTTTAAATTCTCCTCTGTGCGCCACGGGCAAAGGCTATCGCCCAGCCAGCGGCGTTTCAGCCCCGGCCCGGTGCAAAGCAGGGTAAACCAGGCGGTTTCCAGGCCCGCGGACCGGGCCCCGCGCTCCAGGGCCCGGCAGATCTCCGGCCGGTCCATCAGCCAGGACACCACCATCTGCCGGCAGTGGGTGCACTGGTTATACCCCGCCAACAGGTGCAGGATGTTCCCCGCTGCCATCGACCGGGTTTCGCTGTCCCCCACAAAGGGCTCCAAATCCAGGCACCAGTCCCCGTCAATAAACGCCGCCGGGGAAAGGGCCTTTTGCAGCAGCCTGCCTACGGTAGTCTTACCCACGCCCATGGGCCCGTTCACAAAGACGACCCGTTTCCCGCTCATCCAAGCTGCTCTTTTACCAGCCCCGGCACCGCCGCCAAAGCCTCGTCCAGTTTGGTCTGGTCTTTGGCGCCGGCCATAGCGAAGTCCGGCCGGCCGCCGCCGTTACCGCCGGTAAGCTGGGCCACGGCTTTCACCAGTATGCCGGCCTTTAATCCCTTTTCCTGGGCGGGCTTGTTGCAGGCCGCGGCCAGGCTGGCCTTGCCGTCGCTGATACCGGCAAACACCGCCACAACAGGCTCCGGGCGCTCCTTGACCTTGTCGCACAGGGCCCGTAGCGCGTCGCTTCCAGTACCGGAAAGCAGGGCGTACACCACCTTCACGCCGTCCACCTCCGCGGCGTTCTGGAACACGCCCTCCAGCTTGGCAGAGGCCACCTTGGTGTGCAGGCTCTCAATCTGCCGGTCCTTCTCCTTCAGCTCAGCCGCCAGTTGCTTGGCCCTGGCAGGCAGTTCTAACGTATTCGTCACCTTCAGGGCCTTGGCGGTTTCCTGCAAGGCGTCTATCTGGCGGCCCAGTTCCACCAGCACACGTTTGCCGGTCACGCCCTCAATGCGCCGCACCCCCGAAGCCACAGAGGACTCGGAAACGATCTTAAACAGCCCCAGCCGGGCAGTGTTGTCCATGTGGGTGCCGCCGCATAATTCCATGGAGAACCCGTCCCCCACAGAAACGACCCGCACCACGTCCCCGTACTTCTCGCCAAACAGGGCCATAGCCCCCAGTTTCCGGGCCTCGTCAATGGGCATTTCCCGCACGTCTACAGGCAAAGCCTTTAAAATCTCCAGGTTCACCATGCCCTCTACCTGGGCCAGTTCTTCCGCGGTAAGGGCGGCAAAGTGGGTAAAGTCAAAGCGCACATGCTGCCCGTTTACCAGTTGGCCTGCCTGTTCCACATGGTTGCCCAGTACCTTGCGCAGGGCAGCCTGCAAAAGGTGGGCGGCCGTGTGGTTGCGCATCGTGTCCAGGCGCTGGGCAATGTTTATCTCCGCGTCAACCGTGCCGCCGGTGCAAAGGGTGCCCACGCTTACCTGGGCCCGGTGCAGGAAGATACCCTCATGCCGGGTGGTGTCGATCACGTCAACCGCAACGCCCTCGGCCCGCAGTTGGCCGCTGTCCCCGGCCTGGCCGCCGCTCTCACCATAGAAAGGCGTGCGGTCCAGCACGATGGAAACATCCTCCCCGGCCTCCGCGGCATCCACCCGCTGGCCGTCCCGGATGATTGCCAGCACCTTTGCCTGGCAGGCAAAGGCGGTATATCCCAGGAACTCCGTGGCGGGCAGGCCGCTTACAGCCCCGCCCTCGCCCTTCCAGGCGTCGGCCCCGGCGTCCTTACGGGCAGAGCGGGCCCGCTCCTTCTGCTGGCGCATCAGTTCCATAAAGCGCTCCTCGTCCACCAGCATCCCCCGCTCGGCCAAGATCTCCTTGGTCAGGTCCAGCGGGAACCCAAAGGTATCGTTCAGGGTAAAGGCGCTCTCGCCGGAGAACACCTTGCTGTCCGCCTTGTCAATGAACTCGTTGAGCATGGCCATACCCTTATCAATGGTGCGCTCAAAGCTATCCTCTTCATAGGCCACCACCTGTTTGATGGTAGCCTGCTTTTCCTTAAGTTCCGGGTAGGCAGCGCCGTTTTCCGCAATCACGGTGTCCACAACGTCCTTCAAAAAGGCACTGTTTATCCCTAGCAGGCGGCCGTGGCGGGCGGCGCGCCGGAGCAGGCGGCGCAGTACATAGCCCCGGCCTTCGTTAGAGGGCGTCACCCCGTCGCCGATCATGAACACAATGGAGCGCATATGGTCGGTGATAATGCGCAGGGAGATGTCGGTTTTTGGGTTTTCGCCGTACGCCACACCGGTAATTTCGCTGATCTTCTTCATGATGTTCTGCACCGTGTCCACCAAAAAGAGGTTGTCCACCCCCTGCATCACGCAGGCCAGGCGCTCTATGCCCATGCCGGTGTCAATGTTCTCCCGGCCCAGGGGCGTATAATTACCCTCTCCGTCGCTGTTGAACTGGGTAAATACCAGGTTCCATACCTCCACGTACCGGTCGCAGTCGCAGCCCACACCGCAGCCAGGTTTGCCGCAGCCGTGTTCAGGGCCCCGGTCAAAGAAGATTTCCGAACTGGGGCCGCAGGGGCCGCTGCCGTGCTCCCAAAA
This sequence comes from Acutalibacter caecimuris, assembly GCF_034335085.1. Taxonomy (NCBI): domain Bacteria; kingdom Bacillati; phylum Bacillota; class Clostridia; order Eubacteriales; family Acutalibacteraceae; genus Acutalibacter; species Acutalibacter caecimuris. The sequence goes on from NZ_JAWXXJ010000016.1 coordinate 42,526, forward strand.
GTTGTCCTCCCGGCCCAGACGTTTCATGTGGCTTTCCGGCACGCCTATCTCTTTGGTCCAGATGTCCCAGGCGTCGTCGTCGCTCTCAAACACAGTGACATACAGCTTTTCCGCCGGGATCTCCAGCACCTTGGTAAAGAACTCCCAGGCCCAGGAGATGGCCTCCCGCTTAAAGTAGTCGTTAAAGCTGAAATTGCCCAGCATCTCAAAAAAGGTGCCGTGGCGGTCGGTAATGCCCACGCTGTCAATGTCCGGGGTGCGGATGCACTTCTGGCAGGTAGTCACCCGGTGGCGGGGGGGCTCCTCCTCCCCGGTAAAGTACTTTTTCATGGGGGCCATGCCCGCGCCGATGAGCAGCAGGCTTTTATCCCCCTGGGGGATCAGGGAAAAGCTGGGCAGCCGTAGGTGGCCCTTGCTCTCAAAAAAAGCCAGGTATTTTTCTCTCAGTTCGTTCAGTCCTGTCCACTGCATATGGATCCTCTCCTTTAATTTTCCGTTTAGGTTTTGCGAAAGGCCCGTCCCCGGCGGCCGGATCACAGGTCCAAATCCACCCGGTAGCCTTCGTCAATCAAAATATACTCCATCCCCCTGGCCCGGCACTGCCGCAGGTTTTCCTCGTTCTCCGCAATCAGCGCGGCCTTGTCCAACTGGTCCTCCAGCCGTTCCTCTATCACCGACGCGTGCCGGTAGATATCCTCCAGGTGGTTTTCGATGTACCGCCGGGTCATGGCCAGGCACACATAGCGCATCTCCCGCAGATACGGCTCCTCCAGCCCTTCCTGCCAGGTAAAGGGGATATAGCAGCCCTCTATCACCAGGTTCTGGCGGTTTTCTATGGCGGTTTTGGAAATTTCCCGCAAAATAGGCCACAGGTATTCCGTAAGCTGGGGGTCGTCCTCCGGGGTCAGGGGCGTCTGCCCGCTACGGATCAGCCCCATCTTCAGGTGGTCGATGGACAGGTACGGGTACCTGTACTTTTCCAGCAGCCGCTGGGCCAGGGCGGTTTTACCCGTATGGGTGCTCCCGGCAAGCAGCAGGACCATAAGCTTTGCCCTCCTTTTTCAAATACTCCACGTCCATGGCAGGCCACAAAACCGGCGGGGAAAACAAAAAAAGCCCGCCTGTCCCTATGGGACGGGCAAGCCCGCGGTACCACCCAAATTGCGCCAACCCGGCCTACAGCCACAGGGACGCCTGCTTGTCCCGTTAACGCCTGGTACGCCGCCGCTCCTCGCGGCAGGTGCGCACGGGCTTGCCCGCCAAAGGGAGCGGCCCGCTTTCCTGCCGGTAATGGCTTGCACCAACCGCCATCTCTCTGTAAACGGCACAAAAAGCGTCTTCTCCGCGCAATGCACTCTATTCTGGATATGTTTTTTTCAGTATAACGCCTTTGGGCAGGTTTGTCAAGCCCTTTCGGCCCGCGGAATTGCCCCTCCCTGGGGGCCATAGCGTGTGTACGGGTAGGAGATACATAAAAACGTTCCACATACTGCGCGCCCCGGCCTGTCCGGCAGCGGTTTTGGGCGTTACTTTTACAAGTTTCCCCTTTTCAAATCCGGCGTTTCATGCTATAATTGCAAATTAGACGATAAAAGGTTATCCTGAGGCGGCGCCATTTTAGAAGAAAAGCCACCATAGGCCCAAAAGGAAAGGATTGGATCAAAGAATGGGGACAAGGAACGATTTGCGCAATGTGGCCATTATCGCCCACGTTGACCACGGCAAGACCACGCTGGTAGACCAACTGCTACGGCAAAGCGGCATTTTCCGCGCCAATGAGGCAGTGGCTGAGCGGGTCATGGACTCCGGCGACCTGGAGCGGGAGAGGGGCATCACCATCCTCTCCAAAAATACCGCCGTGAAATACCAGGACACGAAGATAAACATTGTAGATACCCCCGGCCATGCGGATTTTGGCGGCGAGGTGGAACGGGTGCTGATGATGGTGGACGCCGTTATCCTGCTGGTGGACGCTTTTGAGGGCTGTATGCCCCAAACCCGTTTTGTGCTGAAAAAGGCCCTGGCCCTGGGTAAAAAGCCCCTGGTGGTGCTCAACAAGATCGACCGCCCCGGCGCCCGCCCGGCCGAGGTGGTGGACGAGGTGCTGGACCTGTTTATAGAACTGGGCGCCAACGACGACCAGTTGGAGTTCCCGGTAGCTTACTGTTCCGCACGGGAGGGCTACGCCACCCTGGATCCGGGGCAGCCCGGCACGGACATGGCCCCGCTGTTTGAGATGATCCTACAGGAGGTGCCCGCCCCCCAGGGGGACATGGAAGCCCCCACCCAGGTGCGTTTTTCCAACATTGACTATGACGAATACGTGGGCCGCATCGGTATTGGCCGGGTAGAGCGGGGTGTGATAAAGGCCGGCCAGCAGGTAGTCATCTGCGGGGGCGGCGAAGAGGGCCATAAACTGAGCAAGGTGACAAAGCTTTACCAGTTCGAGGGCCTAAAACGGGTGGAATCCGAGAGCGCCGGGGTAGGGGATATCATCGCGGTTTCCGGTATCGCCGACTTGAACATCGGCCAAACCGCCTGCGCCCCCGACTGCGTGGAGCCCCTGCCCTTTGTGAAGATCGACGAGCCGACGGTTTCCATGATGTTCAAGGTGAACGACTCCCCCTTTGCCGGCCGGGAGGGCAAATTCGTCACCTCCCGCAACCTGCGGGACAGGCTCTTCAAAGAGGTGGAAACCAACGTGGCCATGCGGGTGGAGGAAACGGACAGCATGGATACCTTTAAGGTTTCCGGCCGGGGGGAACTGCACCTGTCCATCCTCATTGAGCAGATGCGCCGCCAGGGGTATGAGTTCCAGGTGTCGCCCCCCACGGTGATTTTTAAGGAAAAGGGCGGGGAACGCCTGGAGCCGATGGAACTTTTGATGATCGAAACCCCGGACAGCTACGTGGGGGCCGTCATGGAGAAGATCGGTTCCCGCAAGGCGGAACTGCTGAACATGGGCACCCGCGACGGCGGCATGACCCATTTGGAGTTTAAGATCCCCGCCCGGGGGCTGATGGGCTACCGCTCGGAGTTCCTGACCGATACCAACGGCAACGGCATCATGAACCATGTGTTCGAGGGGTACGAGCCCTATAAGGGGGACATCGCCCAGCGCCAGCAGGGCTCGCTGGTCGCCTTTGAAACCGGGACGGCAACGGCCTACGGGCTGTTCTATGCCCAGGATAGGGGCCGGATGTTCATTGGGCCCGGCGTAGAGGTGTATGAGGGGATGATCGTGGGCTCCAACCCCAAAAGCGAGGACATCGTGGTAAATGTGTGCAAGAAAAAGCACGCCACCAACACCCGCTCCTCCGGCGCGGACGAGGCCCTGAAACTTACCCCCCACTCCGTACTCAGCCTGGAGCAGTGCCTGGAGTTTATCAGCAATGACGAGTATGTGGAGGTCACGCCCAAAAGCGTGCGGATGCGCAAAGCCGTGCTCTCCCACGAGCAGCGGATGAAACAGCAAAGCCGGAAAAAGAACAACGGCTGAGGATGGGGGGCGCCGGCCGCGTAAGCGGCATTTGGCCTGCCTCCCGTTGCCCCGCCCGTCAAAAAAAGAGAAAAGCTTATTTTCCCTTAACCGAAAGCGGAAGGGCCCCTGTGCCTATGTCGGGGCTACAGGCGGTGCCTGCAATCACAAAATAAAGGAGGCGATGCCTATGGAGATCGCCATATTAGACCTGGAATGGAACTCGGCCTACAGCCGGAAACGGAAGGGGTACATCAACGAGATCATTGAGTTTGGCGCGGTGCGGTGCGACGGCAGGCTGCAACCTGCGGGGCAGTTTACCTGCCTGGTGCGCCCCCAGGTGTCCAAGCACCTGAACGCCGTGGTGCTGGATTTGACCAGCATCACGGACCAAGACCTTACGGCGGGCGTGGCCTTCATGCAGGCAGCCCAGCGGTTCCGCCGCTGGCTGGGGGGCCGGGTGCTGATGACCTGGGGTTCGGCGGATATCCTGACGCTGATAGAGAACTGCCGGTACTTCAGCGGCGATATGCGGGTCCCCTTCCTTACCCGGTACTGCGATTTGCAGCGCTACGCCGAAGAATACCTGGGCCTGGGCACGGCCGAGCAGGCCGGGCTGGAAAAGGTAGCCGCCCTGCTGGAACTGGACCTCTCCGACCTGGAGCAGCACCGGGCCCTGGATGACAGCATCCTGGCCCTGCGTATCTTGCAACGCATTTATGACCCGGAGGCCATCCACCCCTTTATTGAAACCTGTGATGAGGAATTCTACCGCAAGATGACCTTCCGCACCAGTTATGTGCGGGATATGGACGACGAGCGGATGAAACCGGAATACCTACATTTCGATTGCCCCCACTGTGGCGGGGCCAGCGTGCCCCAAAACGCCTGGCTCCCCCGGAACCGGGGCTTTCAAACCGCTTTCCACTGCCAGGGCTGCGGCTATGACTTTGTGGGCCGGGTGATGATAAAAGAGAAATACGAGGGGATCATTGTGAATAAAAAGACATATCCTGTGCCCGTAATCGAAGAACCCCAGGCGGCTGTGCCCGGGCCCGTCGGCCACATGGAGCTGGAAGTAAAAGACGGCGTGGGCCTGTTGCAGTTCCCGGCCTGGAAGGGGATGGAAGGGATCTCCCACGCCTTTTCCACCCGGCTGGGAGGCGTCAGCGGCGGGGAGTTTGCCGCCATGAACCTGGGTTTTGGCCGGGGGGACAGCGAGGAGAACGTCAGTGAGAACTACCGGCGGCTCTGCGCCGCCCTGGGGGTAGAGCCCGGCTCGCTGGTGTGCGGGGCCCAGGTGCATAAAACGGATATCCGCCGGGTAGACGGGAGCCACCGGGGGCTGGGCATCTGGAAAGAGAACGATATTGCCTCTGCCGACGGCCTGTGTACGGATGTGCCCGGGGTAACGTTGACGGTTTATGCCGCCGATTGCGTGCCCGTGTACTTTTATGACCCGGTCCGCCGGGCCATTGGCCTGGCCCACGCGGGGTGGCGGGGCGCGGTACTGGATATGCCCGGGGTAATGGCCCGCCGGATGGTAACAGAGTTTGGCTGCCGCCCGGCGGACATCCTGGCGGCGGTAGGGCCCTCCATCTGTCCGGGCTGCTTTGAGGTAGACGAGCCCGTAGCCCAAGAGTTCCTGTCCCTGGAGGGCGCGGCCGGTTTTGTCACCGGCCCGGCGCACGGCAAGTACCATGTGGACCTGTGGGAGTGCTGCCGCCAGTCCCTGCTGCGGGCAGGGGTGCCGGCGGGGCATATCACCCTGGGCGGTGTGTGCACAATGGAGAACAGCACCCTGCTGTTCTCCCACCGCAAAACCAGGGGCCGCCGGGGCAGCAACTGTGCCCTGCTGGCCCTGAAACCGTGAGCGCCTTTGCCTGCCGGCTATGCCCCCGCCTGTGCGGGGCAGACCGGGAAACCGCCCTGGGCCGCTGCCATAGCGGCCGGGAGATCCGGGTAGCCCGGGCGGCCCTGCACCACTGGGAGGAGCCGCCTGTCAGCGGGGAAAGGGGATCGGGGGCGGTGTTTTTTACCGGCTGCCCCCTGGGCTGTGTGTACTGCCAGAATTATGAGATCAGCACAGGGGGGCAGCCCGGCCGGGCCGTCACCCCGGCGGGGCTCAGCCGCATCTTTTCCCGGCTGGCCGGCGAAGGCGCCCATAACATCAACCTGGTAACGCCAACCCACTTTGTGCCGGGTATCCGGCAGGCGCTGTTGCTGGAAAAGCTGCCGGTGCCGGTGGTCTATAACACTGCCGGCTATGAGCGGGTAGAAACCCTGCGCAGCCTGGAAGGGCTGGTGGATGTGTACCTGCCCGACTACAAATACGCCGAAAGCGGCCTGGCCGGGGCCCTCTCCGGGGCAGGGGATTATCCGGGGACGGCCCTAGCCGCCATAAAAGAAATGGTGCGCCAGGTGGGCCCGCCGGTGTATGACAGCCGGGGCCTGCTGGTGCGGGGGGTGCTGATACGCCACCTGATCCTGCCCGGCCACACAAAAAACTCTATCGCCGCACTGGAATGCATAGCCCGTACGTTCCCCGGCGTGCCGGTGAGCCTGATGGCCCAGTACACCCCCTGGGGCCTGGCCAAGCAGCCGGGCGGCGTGCCGGGGTACCCAGAACTCTCCCGGCCCATTACCCGCCGGGAACTGGAAAAAGTACAGGAGGCCCTTTTCTCCCTGGGGCTGGACGGGTTCGTCCAGTCCCGGAATGCTAGGGGGGCAGAGTATATCCCTGATTTTAAGGAAGGGGCGGGGCTGTAAGCGGGCCCGCCGAAACCGCGTAAAAAACCTGAGAAAGAGGAGGGTGCTGGAATGGCAACTCGTAACGAACTGGCAGAGGTAGCCCGCCGGGAGGCCCAGAGGGCCTGGCATGGGCGGGTGATGGGGCTCAAGCCCAACCTGGAGCCCATCATTAGCCCTTTTCCCCGGTGGAAACCGGAAGAGGCCGAGGGCCTCTGGTGTGCGGCCTTTGTCTACTATTGCTGTGCCACGGCAGGGTACGGCATCCCGGTGCGGCCCAAAGAGTGCGTTTCCTGCAACCTGGCAGGCTGCGGCGCCTGGGAGGAATGGGCAAAGGCCGATAACCGCATAGGCTGGCGGTCCAATACCTGCTTGTCCCAGTCCGGGGACATTGTCATCTTCGACAAGGTGTTTGAGGATAAGCCCCATGACCACATGGGCATTGTATTGGAGGACCGGGGAGATACCCTGCTGACAGCCGAGGGGAACCTGGGCAATATGTCCGGGGTGGTGGAACGGCCCAAAGACGGGCATATCCGGGGCTACATCAGCCTGCCGGACAACTTCGTGTACGGAGGTGACGCGTAATGGACGGACAGGCGATTCTGCCCATGACCCCGGCGTTGGCCGAAGAGATCGCCGGCTGGCGCTATCCCGCCCCCTACCATGTGTATAATTGGGGTGAAGAAGATCCCCTGGATGAGTTGCTGGACGGCAGCACATATGCTGTACAGAACCTGGCCGGGGATCTGGTGGGGTTCTACCAGTTTGGCGCCGGGGCCAGGGTCCCCACGGTAGAGGAAAGCCCGTACCCGGACGGCCCCATGGACATGGGCCTGGGCCTGCACCCAGAGCTGTGCGGCCTGGGGCTGGGGAAGGCGTTCTTGCTGGCCGGTATGCGGTTTGCCCGGGAAAAGCTGGGGGCGCCCTCCCTGCGGCTGACCGTGGCGGACTTTAACCTGCGTGCCAGAAAGGTCTACGAAAGCTGCGGCTTTTCCCCCATCCGCCGCGTGACCCACCAGGTATCCGGCGATGGTTTCATCGTGATGGGCACCCAGGGCCTGCAATACCGCAACGCCATCAGTACCGAGGACTACTGCCGCCTGCGGGCCGCGGTGGGCTGGAGCCCTATCCCGCCGGAGCAGGCGGGGGCCGGGCTGGCGGGTTCGGCCTGTGTGGTGGGCTGCTATGACGGCGAAAAGGCGGTAGGCAGCGCCCGGCTGCTGTGGGACGGCGGCTACGAGGCCCACCTTACCAATGTGATGGTGCTGCCGGCCTATCAGGGGCTGGGTATAGGCACCAGTATGGTAGAGCGCTGTATGCTGTTTTTGCGCTTACGGCTGCGGCCGGGCTGGCGGTTCAAGGTGCACCTGCGGGCAAGCGGCGGGACGTCCGGTTTTTACGAGCAGTTCGGCTTTACCGCGGCCCCCGGCGAAAGCGCCGGCCAGGCAATGGATATGTGGATGGAGTGAAAGCTCCTCCCCGCTCACAAAGAAAAAGGTAGTCCTTCGGAAATTTCCGGGGGACTGCCTTTTGTTTGTCCCCGTCTTTTCGTGGCCACGTGGCCGCCGGGGAAGAGGACCCTTGTATTTTCTTCTTGCTAAAAAGCGGAAAGTGTGATAGGATATAAATTAGTGAACATCAACAGTTTTTAAGGGCCGTCAGAGAAATTACTTCTGCGAAAAGGAAGGGATACGGATGACAGACAAGCAAACCAATCAATTCTTTGATTTTGTTGAGAGCAGCCCCACTGCTTTTCATACGGTAAACGCCGTGCGGGCCCTGCTGCTCCATGCCGGCTTTACCGAACTGGGCGAGGAGCAGCCCTGGCAGATGGAGCCGGGCAAGGGCTATTTTACCACCCGCAGCATGAGCAGCATTTTGGCGTTCCGCTGCCCTAAAAAGGAGTTTGCAGCCTTTTCCATTGTGGCGCCCCACGGGGATTCCCCCTGTTTCAAGGTAAAAGGCGCCCCGGAAATGCGGTCGGAGAACCACTATACCCGCCTGAATACCGAGGTCTACGGCGGCATGGCCCTGAACCTGTGGCTGGATAGGCCCCTTTCCGTGGCGGGAAGGCTGGCCTTGCGCACCGAAGAGGGCCTGCGTATGCAGCTAATCGACCTGCACCGGGATCTGCTGCTGATCCCCAGCCTGGCCATCCACATGAACCGGGAGGCCAATTCCGGCAGCAAGACGGACCCCCAGCGGGACACCCTGCCCCTGCTGGGCGGCAATGAGGCCAACCTGCTGGCCCTGGCCGCGGAACGTGCCGGGGTAAAGGAGGAAGATATCCTCTCCCACGAGTTGTATCTCTACAACCGGGCCAGGGGCACGGTGTTCGGGGCCGGTAACGAGTTTATAGCCGCCCCCAAACTGGACGACCTGGAATGCGCCTTCTCGGCCGTGACAGCTTTCCTGCAAAGCGATAATCCGGAAAACTGCACCGTCTGCGTGATATTTGACAATGAGGAAACCGGCAGCGCCACCCGCCAGGGGGCGGGCTCCACCTTTTTGGCAGATGCGGTAGCCCGCATTTGCCAGTGGGCCGGTAAGGGTGAGGAACATAGGCAGGCAGCCATCCAGAACAGCCTGCTGCTCTCTGCCGACAACGCCCACGCGGTGCACCCCAATTACCCGGACAAGGCCGACCCCACCAGCCGCTGCTACATGAACGGCGGCGTAGTCATCAAGCACAGCACCCGCTACGCCACAGACGGGGCCACCGCCGCTATGTTCAAGCTGGTGTGCGAGCGGGCCGGCGTACCCACCCAGGACTACTACAACAATTCCTCCGCCCCAGGCGGCGGCACCCTGGGGCTGATCTCCGGCTCCCAGGTGCCCATCCCCACGGTGGATATCGGCCTGGCCCAGCTTAGTATGCACTCCCCCTATGAAACGGCGGGCCGGGAGGACCTGCAACACATGGTCAACGCCATGACGGCTTTTTATAACAGCGTGTTCCACTGGGACGGGAACGCCTGCCGCCTGGATTGAGGGGCCCATTATGCTGCACTACCGGATAAACCCGGACGTACCCCCTGCAAGTATCGCCGCCCTGCGCCGCTGGGTGGGCTGGGGCGGTATGGAAACGGAACTGAAAGACCCGGCCCTGCGGGACTACCTCCGTATCGCCCGCTATGACGGGGAAACTTTGGTGGGCTTTCTGGCGGTAGTAAGCAACGGCGTGACCGATGCCTATATCCAGGATGTCATGGTACATCCGGATTACCAGGGAAAAGGCATGGGCACGGAACTGATGAGCCGGGCGATCGGCCGCCTAAAGGCCAACCATATCTATATGATCTCCGTGATTTACGGCGAGGAGGCGTTGCGTCCCTTTTACGAGAAGTTCGGCTTTACCACCATGCTCTGCGGCCAGTTGGAAACCCGCCCGGAAAGTTAGGCAAAGAAAGGAAACCATCATCATGCGCAATATCATCCACCTAGAAAACCAGCCCGGCTGGCAGAACAGCGCCATGTTCTACCAGATCTACCCCATGGGCTTTTGCGGCGCGCCCTATGAGAACGACGGCAAGCCGGAAAGCCGCATCCGCAAGGTGATCGACTGGGTGCCCCACCTAAAGGGCCTTAGCACCGGCGCGGTGTACTTCTCCCCGGTGTTCGAGTCCGACACCCACGGCTATGACACACGGGACTTCCGCAAAATCGACACCCGCCTGGGCACAAACCAGGACTTCACCGATGTGTGCAACGCCCTCCACGAGGCCGGCATCCGGGTGGTGCTGGACGGGGTGTTCAACCATGTGGGCCGGGGGTTCTGGGCCTTCCAGGACGTGCTGAAAAACCGGGAGGCGTCCCCCTACCGGGACTGGTTCCACATCAACTTTGGGGGCAACTCCAACTATAACGACGGCCTGTGGTACGAGGGCTGGGAGGGCCACTTCGAGCTGGTCAAGCTGAACCTCCACAACCCCGCCGTCGTAGACCATATTTTAGAGTGCGTGGCCGGCTGGATGGACCAGTTTGCCATTGACGGCCTGCGGCTGGACGTGGCCTACCTGCTGGACGAAAACTTCCTGCGCCGGCTGCACCAGTTTTGCAAGGGGCGCGACCCCGGTTTCTTCCTGCTGGGGGAGATGATCCACGGGGACTACCGGCGCATCATGAACCCGGATATGCTGGACAGCGTGACCAATTACGAGTGCTATAAGGGCCTCTACTCCTCCTTTAACGACAAGAATATGTTCGAGATCGCCCACTCCCTGAACCGGCAGTTCGGCAGCGAGAACTGGTGCCTGTACCGGGGTGAGCACCTGTTGTGCTTTGCCGATAACCACGACGTCAGCCGCATCCACACCATCCTCAAGGAAAAGGAGCAGTTGCCGGGCCTGTACGCCATGCTGTACGGTATGCCCGGCATCCCCTGCCTCTATTACGGCAGCGAGTGGGGCGCGGACGGCGACAAGAAAAACGGGGATCCCAGCCTGCGCCCCTGCTTTGAGGCGCCGGTAGAAAACGAACTGACAGCCTTCATCGGCCGGCTCAGCCAGATCAAGCTGAACAGCAAAGCCCTAAGTGACGGCGACTATAAAAACGAAACCCTTTTGAACAAGCAGATCGTTTTCCGCCGCAGTTGCCCGGAAGAAACAGTTTTTGTGGCGATCAATGCGGACCAGAGCGGCTTTAACATCAACGTAAACTACCACGGACCTGCCGTAGACCTCTTTACCGGCGAGGCCAGGGAGCTTAACGGCTGTATTGAGCTGCCCCCCTACGGCGTGAAGATCTACCGCCTGGGCGGGCCCACCGAAAAGGACAAAGCCCCTGCCGCCAAGCCCGAAGCCGTCACCGTCAGCCAACCGGCTGCCCCCGCAAGCGTGCCGGCCCCCACGCCCGCTCCCGCCCCTGCCCCGGCCCCTGTGGGGGAGAAGGGCAGCGCCCCGGCGGCCGAGCCTCCCAAAGCCCCGGAAACGCCCCGGCCCATAGAGGTTTCCTACGGGCCGGTGGGCCCCCAGGACCGGGCGCTGGCCAACGCCTATTTGTGGGAGCACGGGCTTTCCAACCGGGTCATTCGCGGGGTGCTGGTAGAGATAGCCAACCACCCGGCCTTTGCCGCCTGGGCCCAGGGGAAGATCGTGGGCCTTGCGGCCTATACCGTGGCCGCCGGTGTGTGCGAGATCGTGGCCCTGCACCGGGACGCTCCGGGCCAGGGGATCGGCCGGGCGCTGGTGGAACAGGTCAAAGCCGCTGCCAAGGGGCAGGGCTGCCGCACACTGATCGCGGTGGCCGCCAACGATGACCTGGACGCCATAGGCTCCTACCAGCAGCAGGGCTTTGATATGGCCCGCCTTTACCGGGGCTCCCTTCTATATGCCCGTCAGGCTAAGCCCCAACTGCCCGAAATCGGCCGGCACGGCATCCCCCTCCGGCACGAGATCGAGTTTGAAATGTTCCTGGATTGAGCCCACAGCATACGCGCCCGCATACGGTGCCGTATGCAGAAAAAGCCCGCCTTTTGGCGGGCTTTTTCACCAAAAAACAGAAAGAGGTGCCCTCTATGAGCCTACCTGTATATGCCTGCTTTGCGCTGCCCCTGTGGGCGGCCCTGTTTGCCCTGTACTTCATCCTGCGCAAGGCCCGGCTGGCCCGGCAAAGCCTCATCGCCAAGTGCGGCGGCAGTTTCCTGGCCGTGGCCTCCGCCGGGTTAGCGCTGTACCTGCGGGGTGAAAACCCCCTGGCCCACTGGGCTTTCTGGTTCTTTGTGCTGTGTACAGGGGCCGATGCCCTGCTGGAGATCCGTTTCGTGCCGGGTATGCTCCTGTTTGGCGCGGCCCATGTGTGCCTGATCGTCTGGCTCTGGGGCCTGGCCCCTGCCGGCTGGTTCAGCCTGGTTGCCTGGCTGCTGGCCTACGGGGCCACCGCCCTGCTCTTCCGCCGGGAGATCCCCAGGCTGGGCAAGCTGCTGGTTCCCTTTTTGCTGTACCCGGCCCTGCTGGGGGCGTCCCTGGCCTTGGGGGTGGCCCTGCCCTTTACCGCCGGCAACAGCTACTGGCCCCTGGCCCTGGGAACCGCCTGCTTTTACATTTCCGACATGATGGTGGCAAAAAGCGAGCTCTCCCACCTGGATGAATCCTGGCAAAAACCCATTATGCTCCTCTACTGGGCCGCCCTGTTCCTCATTTCCACCGCCCTCTGGTAAGCCCGGTCCCCCGCCGCTAACAGCATACAAGCCTTTGGCAAAGGGGGTCGTCGGGGGGCGGGGCTGTGTCCAAAATGAAGAGGTTTAGAAACAAGGATTCAGCGGACAAATGGTAAAAGTTTCGTCCACCTTTTCAAAGGTGGTGGGGTTTTTAGGGGCAACGCCCCTAAACTGCCAGAGGCCAAAATTTCGTCATTAACGTTTCATTTTGGACACGCCCCGGAGGCCGCCTTAAGTTGACATCCCCGCCAAAAAGGCGTATGATAGGGAAGGCCGGATCCGTTAGGCCCAGGGAAGGAGAATGCAAATGCAGCTTTCACAACTTTTAGCGCCGTTGGGGGTCCCTTGCCCGGAGGACAGGGAGATCACAGGCATTGTATATGATTCCCGCCAGGCGGTGCCCGGGTGCGCCTTTGTGTGCATAAAGGGCTCCGCGGTAGACGGCCACAACTTTGCCGCAAAGGCTGCAAAGGCCGGGGCCGCGGCCGTTATCGCCCAGCAGCCGGTAGAGGTACCCGGCGTGCCAGTGGTGCAGGTAGAGGATACCAAAAAAGCGCTGGCCCTGATGAGCGCGGCCTTTTTCGGCGACCCGGCCCGGCATGGGCTACAGGTCATCGGCATAACCGGCACAAAGGGCAAAACCACCACCGCTTATATGGTGCGGGCGATTTTGGAGGCCGCGGGCCACAAAACCGGGGCAATGGGTACCATCGGCGTGGCGGTGGGGGAGGAAGTGACCCCCCTGGACAACACCACGCCCATCAGCTACGAGGTGCAAAGGCATTTGCGCCGTATGCTGGACGCGGGCTGCGAATACTGTGTAATGGAAGTCAGTTCCATCGGCCTAAAAGATGACAGGGTATATGGCGTCCCTTTTGCGGTAGGGGTGTTTACCAATTTCTCCGAGGACCACATCGGCGGGGTAGAGCACCAGGACATGGCCGAGTATCTGGCCTGCAAAGCCATGCTGTTCTCCCTGTGCAAGGTAGGGGTGGTCAACGCCGACGACCCGGCAGTGGAAAAGCTGCTGGAGGGCAGCACCTGCCAGGTATACCGCTACGGCATGGGGGCCGGGGTCGCCATACGGGGGGAGGGCTGCCACCACCTGAACCGGCCCGGCCTGCTGGGGGTAGCGTTCCATGTGGCGGGGGACCTGGACTTCACCGCCCAGGTAGGCATCCCCGGCAAATTCAACGCCTACAACGCCCTGGCGGCCATTGCCTGCTGCCACCGGCTGGGCATACCGGTAGCGGCCATGCAAGAGGGCCTGCGCACCGTCAAGGTAAAGGGCCGGGTAGAGCCGGTGCCTGTGCCGGGGAACTACACCCTGCTGCTGGATTACGCCCACAACGCCCTTAGCATGGAAAGCCTGCTCACCACCCTGCGGGAGTACGCCCCCAAGCGGCTGGTCTGCCTGTTCGGCGCCGGGGGCAACCGGCCACGGGTGCGCCGCTATGAGATGGGCGAGGCCAGCGGCCGGCTGGCGGACCTGTCCGTCATCACCGCGGACAATTCCCGGTTCGAAAATGTGCTGGATATCATCCAAGACATCAAGACCGGCATGGAGAAAACAGACGGCCAATATATTGAGATCCCCGACCGCCGGGAGGCCATCCGCTGGTGCCTCCGCAACGCCCAGGACGGCGATATCATCGTCCTGGCCGGCAAGGGCCACGAGGACTACCAGGAAATAGAAGGCGTCAAACACCCCTTCGACGAGCGGGTGGTGATCCGGGAGATCCTGGGAAGCCTCTAAAAGCATACCGTCATCATCACACCATAAGGGAAATTGGAGGAAAGAAAATGGATAAGAACATTACCGCCGCACAACTGGAAAGCTTTGAGAAAGGTTTTGCCGCCGACCCCGCCAAACGGGTAGCCCAACTGGCGGTCAGTACCAACGGGGTCAACAAATCGGCCACAAACCCCTTTGCCCAGCGGGAGGACCGGCACCAGTTCTCCGTACAACTGGAAACCGGCAAGATCACCAACCAGAAGAGTTCCGGCCGCTGCTGGATGTTCGCCGCGCTGAACACCATGCGGGTAGAGGTAATGCGCCGGTTGAACCTGGAAACCTTTGAGCTGTCCCAGAACTACCTGCTGTTTTATGACAAGCTGGAGAAGTCCAACTACTTCCTGGAGAGCATTTTGGATACCCTCGGCGAGCCCACCGGCGGCCGGCTGATCGCCCACCTGCTCAGTGCCCCCCTCAATGACGGCGGCCAGTGGGATATGCTGTGCAACCTGGTGGAGAAATACGGCGTGGTGCCCAAAGACGCCATGCCCGAAACCTTCTGCTCCTCCTCCACCTGGGAGGTCACCAGCTACATGACCCGCAAACTGCGGGAGTTCGCCTGCATCCTGCGGGAGGGCCACGCCGCCGGCAAAACGGTAGAGCAGTTGCGCAGCCAGAAAGAGGCCATGCTCCTTAGCATCTATACTATGCTGTGCATTGCCTTTGGCAACCCGCCCGCCTCCTTCACCTTTGAGGTCCGGGATAAAGACAAAAAGTTTATCCGGGATACCGGCCTCACCGGCAAGGCTTTTTACGAGAAATACGTGGGCTGGGATCTGGGCGAGTATGTAAGCCTTATCAACGCCCCCACCGCCGACAAGCCCTACCATAGGACATTCACCGTGAAGATGCTGGGCAATGTGGTAGAGGGCCGGCCGGTCCGGTACCTCAACCTGCCCATTGAAGACCTGAAACAGGCAGCCATCCGGCAGATGCAGGATAACCGGCCGGTATGGTTTGGCTGCGACGTAGGTAAGTGCTCCATCCGGGACGGCGGCATCATGGACCTGCACGTGCTGTGCCCCGGCCAGCTTTTCGGCACGGAATTCGGCATGGACAAAGCCCAGCGCCTGGACTACGGCGACAGCCTGATGACCCACGCCATGGTGTTCCAGGGCGTAAACCTGGACGACGCAGGCAAACCCACCCGCTGGCGTGTAGAGAACAGTTGGGGCAAAGAGGCCGGCGTAGAGGGCTATTACGTCATGAGCGACGATTGGTTCACCGAGTACACCTACCAGGTGGTGGTACATAAAAAATACCTCACCGACGCCCAGCGCGCCGAACTGGAGCAGCCCCCCATCGCGCTGGAGCCCTGGGACCCAATGGGCTCGCTGGCCTGAGGGAAATACAGAAGGATCCCCTTAAAATTTCCGTAAAGGAGCAAACATATGGCTGATTTGTATGACTATCCGGAAATATATGACGAACGCTTTTCGGACCGTGCCCATCAGGCATATAAAGAGCATTATAAGAAGTTGTTTACTTCCAAAGGGATTGGCACGATCTTAGATTGCAGCTTTGGAACGGGCAACCTGACTTTTCCGCTGGCAGAGTTGGGCTATCAGGTGTCCGGCTCGGACATAAGCCCGGCCATGCTGAAAAAAGCCGGGGAAAAGGCAAAAGCCAAAGGGCTCCCGGTTGATCTTCTCTTCTGCGATTTCCGGGAATTGTCAGCCCATTTTGACCGCCAATTTGACTGCGTTATGAGCACCGGCAGCGCCCTTGCCCACGTCCCAAATGATGATATCGTAAAGACAGTGCATGAAATGGATAAATGCATAAAGCCGGGCGGGTACTTCTACTTTGACAGCCGGAACTGGGAAATGGCTCTGGCGTCCAAGCAGCGGTTTATTATCCCCCAACCTTTCTATCAGAAAGACGGCACCAGGATTGGCTGTGTGCAGGTGTGGGACTACCACGATGACGGCACCATTACCATCAACATCCTGCATAGCTATGAAAAAGAGGGGAAGATTTTTAAGACCAACCAGTTTCAAGAGCATCTGAACCCGTTCTCTCTCCGTTTAGTCAAGTCCCAGTTGGAGCAGATGGGCTATGCGCAATTTGAGATAAAGCCCTGCCCCTGGTTTGATGACAAACCCTTTTCCGAAACCGGCTGGTATTGCCTGCTGGCCAAAAAAACTGGCTGAGTTTTTTGGTAAACACCCCGCCCCCCTTCCCAAGTCTTTGCGCGGCCTGCCGGTACGCCCTTGGGGCTCCCATTCTTTTTTGAGGTGATCTTATGCAACTTACCGTTTCCCAAATCGCCCGGATGGCCGGGGGCCGGCTGCTTTCCGGCAACGGCTCCGCCCCGGTAACGGCCTTCTTTACCGACAGCCGCCAGGCTGCCTCCGGGGCCATGTTCGTCCCCATCCGTGGGGAGAAGGTGGACGGCCATGCCTACATATCCGCCGCCCTGCAAGCCGGGGCCGCGGCCAGCTTTACCGACCGCCCCCTACAGGAGATGCCCGGCCCCCTGGTGCTGGTAGAGGACTGCCGTGCCGCCCTGCAACGGGTGGCGGAGGCATACCGCCTGCAATTCACCCTGCCCGTGGCCGGCATTACCGGCAGCGTGGGCAAAACCACCGCCAAAGAGATGGCCGCCCAGGCCCTTACCGCGGCCCACCGGGTCTACAAGACCCAGGGCAATGCCAACAGCCAGGTAGGTGTGCCCATCACCCTGTGCGGCCTGGAGCCCTGCCATACGGCCGCGGTTATTGAAATGGGCGTCAGTATGCCCGGCGAGATGGCCCGCATTGCCCGGGTGGTGCGGCCCACCTGTGGGGTCGTCACCACCATCGGCACCTCCCACCTGGAGTTCATGGGCACCCGGGAGAATATCCTGTCGGAAAAGCTCCACATGGCTGATTACCTCCCCGCCAACGCCCCCCTCTTTGTCAACGGCGACAACGACCTGCTGTCCGCTCTGCCGCCGGGGGCATTCCGGGCCGTGACCTTCGGGCTCTCGGCGGGCTGTATGTGGCAGGGGAAGGATATGGCCGAAACCGGGGACGGTATGTCCTTTCTCTGCGTAGCGCCGGACGGCCGGGAGCAGCCGGTCCGCCTGCCGGTAGCAGGCGCCCACAATGTGCGCAATGCCCTGGCCGCTTTGGCCCTGGCCGATCATCTGGGCCAAAGCCTTGCCGCCACCGCCCAGGCGCTGGCCGGCTACGAGCCTCCCGCCATGCGCCAGCGCGTCACCCGCCGGGGGGACGGCGTCACCGTCATCGACGACAGCTACAATGCCAGCCCCGATTCCATGCGTTCCGCCCTGGATGTGCTGGCCGCCCGGCCCGGCCGGAAGATCGCCGTGCTGGCCGGTATGCGGGAGCTGGGCAGCTATACCCGGCAAGGCCACGAGGACACCGGCCGCTATGCGGCGGAGAAACAGGTGGATGTCCTGCTGGCCGTAGGGGAGTTGGCCGGGGCCATTGCCCAGGGCTACGGCCCCGGCGCGGTACAGGCCCCGGACAACGCCCAGGCCGCCGCCTGGCTGCAAAAAGCGCTACGCCCCGGCGACACAGTGCTGGTCAAAGGTTCGCGGGGCATGAAAACCGAGGAGATCGTGGCCGCCTTGCTGAAAGGAGAATCATAAATGCTGCGAGAACTGACCAAGGAGGAATATCCCTCCTACCTGGACTGGGCCTACGGCCTGGCCCTGGATATGACCCGTTCCGGCTACCCTACCTATGCCGACGGCCTAAAGACACGGGCAGAGTTTGACGAAATAGCCGCCCTGGCCTTTGCGCGGGAGCACGAAGGTGCCCTGCTGTTCGAGGAGGACGGCAAAGCCCTGGGGTATATCCACTACTTCGCCCTGCCGGAGGACCGGTACCTGGACACCCGTGCCTTCTGCATCGAGGACAAAACCGAGCAGGCCATGGACGAACTGCTGGCCTACCTGGCCCCCAAGTACCCAGGTTTTACCATGCACTTTGGTTTCCCGGAGGAGAACATCCGGGCGGTCAACCATCTGGTGGAGCTGGGCTGGCCCCGCAGCGAGGAGAGCCTGGTGGGGGTCATGCGGTTTGCGGACTATCAGCCCCGGCCGGAGGGCGAAGGGGTGGTGCCCATTACCGGGGAAAACTTCGGCCGCTTTGCCGCCATCCACGCCCAAAGGGACGGGGGGATGTACTGGGACAACGCCCACCTCCGGGAGGCCCTGGACCGCTGGCATCTCCACCTGTTCAGCCGGGACGGCCGGGACTTGGCGGCCATCTACGCTATGTACATGGACGGGATGGTGGAGATCTTCGGCACGGACTATGTGGAAGGCCGGTTTGATGAGGCGGCTTTCCGGGCCCTGCTGCGCCGGGTCCTCAACCAGGGCAAGGCCGGCGGCATGGAAACCTTCACCTATTTCTACGAGCCCGAAGAGGCCCAGGTGGTAAAGGAGCTGGGCGTCCGCGCCCTGGGGAAGTATGTAATGTACCAAAAGGAGATCTAAAACATAAACGCAGCAAGGGCGGCACCGTAGTGCCGCCCTGCTGCATTATAAAGGGGGTCCATAAAGGAAACTTATACTCTCTGCTATCCGGCCGGTCAGTCCAGGGCTCAGCCCTTGGTCATATGGCGCACAAAACGGGCCAGGAAAGCGGAAACCTCTTCGCGGGTGGCCAGGCCCTTGGGGTCCAGCCGGTTGCCGTCCTTGCCGTACACAATCCCCGCGCCGATGCACCAGTCCAGGGCCTCCCTGGCATAGCCGCTCACCTTGCTGGCGTCGTTGTAACCGGCGGTGTTGCCCTTGGCGCTGATATCCACACCATGGGCCTTGGCGTAGCGGTAGATAAAGGTGGCAATATCTTCCCTGGTAACGTTCTCGTTGGGCGCAAAGCTGCCGTCGCCCTTACCGGCCACAATGCCCAGGCTGGCGCCCCAAACCACCGCGTCGGCGTAGTACGCGCCGGAGGGCGTATCCGGGAACAGCGAGCCGTTGCCATCGGGCTTATTCTCCAGGCGGTGCAGTACCGTCACAATCATCGCCCTGGTCATGGGGGCTTTGGGGCTGAAGGTGGTATCGCTGGTACCCGCGAACAGTTCCCGGCTGGTCACAAAGTCAATATCCGCCTTTGCATAGCTGGACATAGCGCCCTCGTCGGCAAAGGTTTTCTTGTTGTCCTGTAGCTTAAGGGTCGCGCTGCCGTCTTGCAGCAGCACGGTGACGGTGTTATTCTTGGTGTCCACCGTAGACTTGCGCAGGATAATGTCAAAGCCCTGGTCGTCCTTCAGCACATTGCCGTTGGCGTCCACCAGGTAAGCCACCGTGGTGTCGGTCAGGTTATAGGCAGGCAGTTCGGCCTTCATATCCACCTTCTCCACGGGCTCGCCGTCCTTCTTCACTTCAATCGCCACGGTGTCACCGGCCTTTTTGCTTACCGTCACCGTCACGCTCTGCGCGCCGGCGCCCAGTCCGCCCAAAGAGCCGCTGCCTACCGTCACATTACCGGCGGGCGTGTCAATGGTCAAATCCACCCCGGCCTCGGTGCCCAGCTTTTCAACGGTCCCGGCGGGCAGGGTAACGGTGGTTTCGGCAGGGGCCTCGCCCTGGGCGGGGGCCTCCACCTTTACGGTAACATTGGTGGCGTCGTCGCCCTTGGCAGCCTCCAGCAGCTTACCGGCGGTGTCCTCGTCTATCTCCACCTTGGCCGTGCCGTCCTCGTCTACCACTACGTCAGGCTTTACCTCTACGGTACCGTCCTCGGTGGGCGGGGCAACGGTAGGCCCGGCCGTGGGGCTGGTAGTAGGCTCATCGGTGGGCTCGTCGGTAGGCTCGGTAGTGGGTTCGCTGGTGGGCTCGTCGGTAGGCGCAGGGCTCTCCGTAGGCTCGCTGGTGGGCACAATAACCACCGGCGGGGTTGTGGGGGGCGGTGTAGGAGTGGCACTCTCCCCAAAGGTCGCGGTAGCGGTCCAATCACCACTCCCGTCCGGTTCGAACGCCCATCCGGTAAACGCCAGGCCGTCAGCACCTATATATTTGGCGCCTTCCTGAACGGTCCCCGCTTTGGGCTCTGCCTGGGCACTTGCGTCCTCGGTATCGCGCTCGGCAAAAGTAATAAACGGGGTCAAGTCAGAAGCCGACGCGGAAATCTCCCGCGCGTCCACATACAGGGAAACCTTCTGCAAGCCGGGTGTAGGCGTGGGCTCATCGGGTTGTTCTGGGTCTTGAGGCCCTTCGGGTTCCTCTGTGGTGCTGGGCTCTTCCGGGTCAGGGCTCTCGCTGGGTTCAGCGGGGGTACTGGGTGTGCTGGAGTTCTCGTCGTCCTTATTCTCGGTGTTCGTGTTGCCGTCAGAGGAGCCCTCCGCAGTTTCGGTCACCGCGGCAGGGCTGCCCTGCGCGGGGTCGATGATCTCGAAGAAATGCTCGTCCTCCTTCAGTTCGTGCTCAAAGATGGGATACAGTTCGCCGTCCTCACCGGCGTCAATGGTCAGCTTGGCCAGGTCAACCTGGACCTGTGCGGCCAAAAGGCCCTCTGTGTCTTTCTGGCCTGCGCCGGTACCGTCCTGCTCATACAGCGCAATAGTGAAAGCTTTATGGCTGGTTGCACCCGTTGCGCCTGCTCCGTTACTGCCAGACCACTTGTTGGTGCTCCAGTAGTATGTTTTGCCGGTCGTAACATTGGCGGTTGTGTCAATCACGTCCGTGTCCTTGCTGGCATAACTCGCCGACGTTTCGGTCCGTTTCGTAACCTTCATGCTGTACGTCTTGCCCTCGGTTGTGCCGCTGATCTTTGCCCACATGGTGTCACGTTCGGCGTCCTTATTCCGGCCGTTGATGATCTCATTGGCCTTATACCCGTCAGCCTTAAAGCCCCATTCCAGCGTAATCATCTCTACATCGCTGAAATCCACCTGGTAAACAACCGGCGCGTCATATTCATCCCCGCCGGCCTCTTCCTCTTCCGCGGGGGCGGCCGCTTTTTTGCGCATTACGCCCACATAGCCGGGTGCTTTGTTGGGCCGGATGCCAAAATAAAAGGTGCTGTACACAGCCGCGCTTTGCGGCGTTTCCTGTTCATCCGTGTAATGGGTGGCAGACTGCTCGCCATCGTTATAGTTGCTAGTATACTTGGCGGTGTTCGCCATGTCAGCCAGGGTATAGCTGGCAAAGTATTTATCCCCCTCCTGCTTGGGAATACCAATACCTACCCAATACCCGCCCAAACGGGGGTTGCCGCCATTCAGGTGGTAGTGCAGGCCCTTCACTTGGGGCTTTACCGTATAGTCAACCCCGTCCTCTGTTGATGCTGCAACCACAGGTGCCAGGAATTCCGTATACAGGTTCTCGTTATGGTCCGAGCCCGAATCAACGGAGTCATTCATATTGGCCCCGATTACCTTCATATTCGGGTCGTCCGGGGCGTCCGCCTCCTCAGCCATCGCCGTCATAGGAATCATAGTCAGCAGCAGGCACAAAGCCAGGATGCCGGCTAAAAATCTCTTTTTCATGGTAAAAGAGCCTCCTTCTTGTATTTGTGCTGGTTTTCTGTCATCTTCCGTACCAATCCGCGTGTTTTCCAAGAGTACAAGTCCCCGCCGGTCCCACTGCCGAAAAACCACAATATACAGGCTGGCAGCTTACCCCCTTTACAATGTATTGATTCTTCAGCGCCGGGCCAAAGTGCGTGCCGGCTGGGTTGTGCCGCTTTCCCGCATAAGTAAAGGCTTACAAAAAAGTGTACTTTCTTGTAAGCCGTCTTTGTGCATTTTTTATCGTGAAAATGCCGGATTTTCCGCAGAAACCCCATTGCAAAAGTGTAAAACCTGTGGTATACTAAAGGTGCTTTCAAGCAGACGGGCTATTTTGCAAAAAAGTACACTTTTTTGCAAAATAGCCCGTCTGCGTTTCCTCCCCTTTTTCCGCCGCCCCCGCCTTATACCGAAAGGTAGAAACCGCCATCCCGCACTCCCTGGCCGCCTGTGTGCAGGTAATGGCCCCTTCCCGCCACCGCCTGCAGGCCGCCTGAAAACTCTCCGGCAAAGGCGCCGGCGGCCTGCCAAAGCGCACTCCCCTGGCCTTGGCCGCGGCTATCCCCTGTTCCTGCCGCCGCCTGATGTTCACCCGTTCGTTCTCCGCCACAAAAGAGAGGATCTGCAACACCAGGTCGGCAATAAAGGTGCCCATCAGGTCCTTGCCCCGCCGGGTGTCCAGCATGGGCATATCGATAATGCAGATATCCGCCCCCTTTTCCTTTGTAATGCGTTGCCACTGGGCCTGTATCTCCCGGTAATCCCGCCCCAGCCGGTCTATGCTCAGCACATACAGCAGGTCGCCGGGCCCCATGCGCCCCATCAGCGCCCGGTACTGGGGCCGGTGAAAATCCCTGCCCGACTGCTTGTCCACATAAAGGTTGCCCGCCGGCACCCCCTGCTGGGCCATGGCCGCCAGTTGCCTGGCCTCGTTCTGGTCGCTGCTGGAAACCCGAATATAACCAAACGTGTTCATACGTTCCTCCTTTTGCCGTTGATTTTCCCTCCCCACTCCCTACTGTGCCCGTTTCCTCCCTCAAATAACAAAAAACGGCCCGGAAGCAAACCGCTTCCGGGCCGTTCCCTACGCGCTTACCCGCTACACCAATTCATAACTCACAAAGGCAAACCGCCTGCTGTCCCCGGCCCAGGGGTTCACATTGATGCTCCCCTGCCCGCCGAACAGGGGCAAAAGCAGGCGCTGGTTGGCCCCGTCCCCGTCCATCATCCACAGTTCCACCGGCATATTGGGCAAATGTTCCTGCGGCTCCAACTGTTCCGGCCCGTAAGAGAGGTACACCACCTTCTTCCCGTCCGGCGAGATATGCCCAAACCAGTTATTCCGCCGGTTCCGGGTGATCTGTACCGGGTTGCCCCCGTCCCGGTCCATCCGCCACACCTGCATCAGCCCCGACCGGGTGGAGTTATACCAGATATGCCGCCCGTCCGGCGAATACTCCGGCCCGTCGTTAAACCCGCCCCTGGTCAGCCGCCGTTCCGGGCCGCCCTCTGCCGGCACGGTATAGATGTCCATCTCCTGCCGGCCCTCCACCTGCCGGAAGGCGCAGTACGCCAGTTCCTTCCCGTCCGGCGACCAGCCGTGCAGGTAGCTGGGGCTCTCCGGGGTCACGCACCGGGCCTCGCCCCCGTCCATGGGCACGATGTATATGCGCGAGGCATACCCCGCCGGGTCGTCGTTATGGCTGACGGCCAGGCTCTTTTCGTCCGGCGAGGGCACATGGTCGTTGTTACACTGCCGGCACGGCCCGGTGTCCAGCAGGCGTTCCGTGCCGGATGCCAGGTCAAAGGCAAACATACGCCCGTCCCCGTTAAACAGGATGGTGTCCGAATGTTTCAGCCAGTTAGGCGCCTCCACCACCCGGTCAAACCGGGCCACCGTGTCCACCTGCCCGGTTTCCCCGTCGCAGATGTGCAGGTAGCTTACCGTATGTTTGCGGTTGCTGTAGGCAAAGCCGTTTAGCGTCCGGCAGGCGGCGGCCAGCCCGCCGGGCACGTCCCCCTCAAAGTGTTCCTGGTCAATAAACTGGGGGATATCCCAAGCCTGGGCCAGGCCGAAACAGGCCGCCAGGTCCACAATCCCCGTGCCAAGGGGAACGTCGGCAGGTCCGCCCTGTGGGCCCACGTCCTTGTAGTGCAAAGACTTCACCCGCCAGGCGTTCCGGCGCAAAAACGCCACCGGGTCCTCCCCGCCGGCCTGTACCCAGCCCACATCCACCTGGGCGTACACCCGGCCCATGCACAAATCCAGCAGGCGCTCATAGGCCGTCACCCCGGCAATTTTAGCGCGGATGTCCCCCGCCTCGTTGTGCAGCAGCAGGCGCACCCCCACCTCTTCCAACTGGGCGGCGGCCTGCATATACCTAAGCGCTGTCTGGTGCAGGCTGGTTTCCGAGAGGTCCTCCGGGCTTTTCACCACCAGATGCCGCAGCCCCAGGTCTTTTGCCAGCGCCTTCCAGCCGGGCAGCGCCCCGGCCAGCCCCTGGGCAAACAGGTGGGCCGAAGTCACCCGCAGCCCCAGCCGCCGGATCTCCTCCCTATGGGCCGCCAGCCAATCCGCGGGCCATACCGCCTCTCCTGGCGCGGGGGTTTCCCCCAGCGCCAGGCAGGGTTCTATTTCCTCTATCCCCGCGCCCGCCAGGGCGCGCAGTTTCGCCATCCTGTCCCCGTCCATGCCCTGTAACGGGCCGTATAATTGTACGCCAAATTTCATCCTGATTCCCTCCATAGTCCCCGGCACTTGACATCCCGTCCGGGATGATGTAAAGTTAAGGCAATACCGCATTATTCTAAGTAGCATATGGCAGCAGGGATTTTTTTCCTCAGAGTGCATAAAGGATGCGCAGGCAAGCTGACGCTTGTCAAGCAGACTGTGTGTGCTATGACGGAAATAATCACCTGCGAGATGCTGCTTAAGGCGATAGCCGTGAAAGGTGCGGTGTTGCCTTAAGCCAACAATTCTTACAGTTCCAGGCTGCCCATCAACCGTTCCCCAGGGAGCCCGGCCTTGTAGCGCTCCAAAAAGGCGGCAAAGCCCGCCCTGTCCTCCGGCCGGGGCAGTTCCCGGCTGCCCTTGGCCCCGGCAAATACCTCCGCCGCTAAATATTCCTCCAGGCTGCGGCCCTGCCCCATCTGGCTGAACATCGCCAGCACCGCCATGCCCCAGGGCCCGCCCTCGCCGGCCGTTTCCATTACGGAAACCGGAACGCCCAGGGCGCCGGCCATCAGCCGCTGGCCCACCACCGGGGTCTTGAACAGCCCCCCATGGCCGTAAAGCTCGTCCAAAGCGGCCTTTTCCTGTTCCAGCAGCAGGTCCATGCCGATCTTCAGCGGGGCCATGGCCGCGTAAAGCTGGGCGCGCATAAAGCCGCCCAGGGTCAGGGCCTCTTCCGGCCGGCGGGCCAGCATGGGCCGCCCCTGCTCCAGCCCGATCACCGGCTCCCCGGCATAGCAGTTATAGCTTACCACCCCGCCGCAGTCCGCCGGCCCGGCCAAGGCCGCCTGATACAGCAGGTCGTACAGCCGGGGCCTGGAAAGCTGGGCCCCGGCCTCCTCCAGCAGCCCGGCAAACAGCCCCACCCAGGCGTCCAGGTCAGAGGTGCAGGTATTGCAGTGCACCATGGCCACCGGACGGCCCGCGGGGGTCGTCACCATATCCAGTTCCGGGTAGACCTTCGAAAGGGGCCTTTCCAGCACCACCATGGCAAAAATCGATGTGCCCGCCGATACATTGCCGGTGCGGGGCGCCACGCTGTTGGTGGCCACCATGCCCGTGCCCGCGTCGCCCTCCGGCGGGCAAAAGGGGATACCCGCCTGCAAGGCCCCGGCAGGGTCCAGCAGCTTTGCCCCTTCCGGGGTCAGGGAACCGGCCGCCGCCCCGGCGGGCAACACCTGGGGCAGCACGTCCCGCAGCCGCCAGGCGTAGCCCGCCCCCTCTACGATACGGTCAAACTTGTCCAGCATCCCCGTGTCAAAGCCGCAGGCCCCGCTGTCAATGGGGAACATCCCCGCGGCCTCGCCCACGCCCATCACCTTTTGCCCGGTCAGTTTCCAGTGCACATACCCTGCCAGGGTGGTCAGGTAGCCCAGTTGGCCCACGTGTTCTTCCCCCAGCCGTATGGCCCGGTACAGGTGGGCAATGCTCCACCGCTGGGGTATGTTGAACCCAAACAGGTCCGTCAGCAGCCGGGTTTCCTCCCCGGTCACGGTGTTGCGCCAGGTACAAAAAGGCGCCAACTGCCTGCCGTCCTTGTCAAAGGGCAGGTAGCCGTGCATCATGGCCGATACGCCAATGGCGCCCACACGTTCCAGGGTAACGCCGTACTTTTCCCGCACCTCACCGGCCAGGCGGGCGTAGGCGGCCTGTATCCCGGCCCACACATCGTCCAGGTGATAGGTCCAAAGCCCGTCCTCCAGCCGGTTTTCCCAGTCAAAGGCCCCGGCGGCCAGGGGCTGGCAGCCGGGCCCTACCAGCACGGCCTTTATGCGGGTAGAGCCCAGCTCAATACCCAGGGCGGTTTGGGCGGATGAAATGATCAGGGGGATGTTCATAGGGGGTACCTCGTTTCCATTGGGTTTTTGTCCGTACCACCATCATATACCCCATGCCCCAAATAAGCAAGCAAAAGTTTCTGAAAATTTTTTTGCGATCCATGCAACCGGACCGCAAAGTTTGGGATTCTTATAAATAGACAGGCAAAACAGGAGAGAGGCGAACATCTATGCCATGGGACCATCAGCTTTTGGTGCGGCTACGGGAACAGGACCCCGCCGCGCTGGAAACCGCCATCCGCCGTTATTCCCCCTACGTGGCGGCCGTAGCCAAAAAGACCCTGGGCCCCCTGGGCGCCCAGCAGGATGTGGAGGAACTCACCTCCGACGCGTTCGTGGCCCTGTGGCAGAACGCCGGCAAGCTGCGGGATGACAGCGACCTGAAATACTGGCTGGCCGTGGTGGTCCGCAACGCGGCCCTGCGGTACCGGCAAAAGCTGGGCCAGGAACTCCCCCTGGAAGAGAACCTGGTCTTTGACGCCCACACCCCGGAAACCGAGGCAGAGCGCAGCGAGCAGGCCCGCCTGGTGCGCTCCGCCGTGGACGGCATGGAGAGCGTGGACCGGGAGATCTTCCTGCGCCACTATTTCTGGCGCCAAACCGTCCACGAGATCGCCGGCGACATGGCCAAAAACCAGTCCGCCATTAAAAGCCGGCTGGCAAGGGGCCGCGAAAAGCTGAAAAAAGTGCTGCAAAAGGAGGACTGCCTGCTATGAGCCAAATTGATAAGCTGGTCAACAAAGCTTTCCCGGACGAGTTGCGCCATGTAGAGCCCATAGACGTGGACGGGGACGCCCTCATCGCCCGCACCATGGAAAAGCTGGGCCTACCCCAGCCTACAACCCGGCCCGCGGCGCCCCAGGGCAAGGCTCCAAAAGGGGAGCGGCTGGTGGCCGTCCCGCTGGTAGCGGTGCGCCACCTTTGGGTCAACCGGGCGGGCTGGGCCCTGGCCGCCTGCCTGGTGCTGGCCTGCGGCATATACTGGGGCCCCCGGCTGCTGCGCGACCTGGGCTTTGGCAGCCGGGCCCCTGCCAGCCAGGGGGATGCCGCCCCCCATGGCTATGTGCAGGATACCGGCAGTTCCGCCGCTCCGGGCAACGGCCTCTCCGTGGCGGTGGATGTGACAGAGGTCAAAACGGCCGGCCGGGGCTTTTCCGTCAGCCTGTACTTTTATGACCAGGCCACCCACCAGGCGATAGATACAAGGGAGGTCAGCCTCTACGATATCACCCTGGCCAACCGGGACGGCGGGGTGTTCCAGTACGACAGCCGGGCCAACCGCAACGGTACCGTCACCCTCACCTTTGACAACTGGGATAAAAACGCCCAGCCCGCCCCCTTCACCTTAACCGTCAACCGCCTGACCGCCGGCGAAACCGGCGGCGTCCTCGCCTGGGAGGCGCAGTGCAGTTTCCAGGTGGACCCGGAAAACTAGCCCCCCTTACCACGCCCTGCCCGCCGCCCCCGCCGCTGGGGGCGGCCCTTTTTTGCCCGGCCGGGGCCGGTTCACACATTGTTCACTTGTTTTTCTTGCATTTGCCACAGTTTCAGTATAAAATAGGATAGAATACAGGGACATTCCGCTCTTATGCCCACGAAAACATAGAAGAGGTGGTAAAAATGGCTGCTGGGAAGATCCTCATCGTAGACGATGATACCAATATCTGCGAGCTTTTACGGCTCTACGTGGAGAAGGAGGGCTTTACCTCCCAAATGGTCCACGACGGCGAAAGCGCGCTGAAAAAGTTCGACAGCTTTTCCCCCGACCTTATCCTCCTGGACATTATGCTGCCCGGCCTGGACGGCTGGCAGGTATGCCGGGAGATCCGCAAAAAGTCCACTTGCCCCATCATCATGCTCACCGCCAAAGGGGAGGTGTTCGACAAGGTGCTGGGCCTGGAGCTGGGCGCCGACGACTATGTGGTCAAGCCCTTTGAGGGCAAAGAGGTGGTGGCCCGTATCAACGCGGTGCTGCGCCGCAGCGGCAAGCCGGGGGACAAGCGTGACGAAAACAAAGAGGTGTCCTATGACGGCCTCACCATCAACCTGACCAATTACGAGTTGAAGGTCAACGGCAGGCAGGTGGATACGCCCCCCAAAGAGATGGAGCTCATCTACCATCTGGCCTCCAACCCCAACCGGGTGTTCACCCGGGACCAGCTCCTGGACGAGGTCTGGGGCTTTGACTACTACGGCGACAGCCGCACCGTAGACGTGCACATCAAGCGCCTGCGGGAAAAACTGGAGGGCGCCTCGGACAAGTGGACCCTGAAAACCGTGTGGGGCGTGGGCTATAAGTTCGAGGTAAAGGGCTAAGCTATGCAAAGAAGTATCTTCAAGCGCTACATGGGCATCACCATGGTCATCGTGTTCCTCAGCTTTACCCTGCTGGGCGGGGTGATGATGGTGTTCTTCAGCCAGTATTGGCGGCAGGAGAAGAAAGAGCTGCTCTCCCAAAACGCCAACTCCATCTCCGGCATTGCCTGCCGTTACCTCAACGAGAAAAGCCCCGGCAAGTATGAGCTCCAGGCCGATACCCTCCAAGACTTCATCGCCAGCTTTTCCACCAGTATCGACGCCGACATCTTCATCACCGACCTGGACGGCCGGCTGCTGCTGGGCAATTTCGCCAACAGCAAGTCCGCCCCGCTCCAAACCGTCCCCGCCTTTTTTGTAGATGCCGCCGCCCAGGGCCTGTTTGAGGGCCGGGGGGATATGGGCGGTCTGTACAGCGACAGCTACTATATCATCGGCGTGCCCATGCTCGCCCAAGAGGGCGGCCCCTGTGTGGGCACGGTATTCGCCGCCACCAGCCCCGCCTCCATGAGCGCCATGCAGATGGAAGCCTTCAAAATCTTCCTGCTGGCGGCGGTGGCCGCCCTGGCAGTCAGCTTTTGCGTGGTGGGGGCCTTTGCCTTCCGGCTGGCCCAGCCCCTGCGGCAGATGTCCGCCGCGGCCCGCAGCCTGGGCGCCGGCGATTTTTCCGTGCGGGTGCCCGTGCGCAGCGCCGACGAGGTCGGCCAACTGGCCGATTCCTTTAACCATATGGCAGACTCCCTCTCTAACTCAGAGGGTATGCGCCGCAGCTTTATCGCCAATGTGTCCCATGAGCTGAAAACCCCCATGACCACCATCGCCGGGTTCATCGACGGCATTTTGGACGGTACCATCCCCGCCAGCGAGCAGGGCAAGTACCTGGGCATTGTTTCCGACGAGGTCAAGCGCCTCTCCCGGCTGGTCAAGTCCATGCTGGACCTGTCCCGTATCGATAGCGGCGACATGAAAATCCACCCGGCCACCTTCGATATCACCCACACCCTGGTGGCCACCCTGCTGACCTTTGAGCAGAGCATTGACGAAAAGTCCATCGAGATCGTGGGTCTGGAAGAGGCCACCCCCATGCCCGTGTACGGCGACCAGGACCTTTTGCACCAGGTGGTGTATAATCTGGTAGAAAACGCGGTAAAATTTACCAATCAGGGGGGCTCCATCCGGGTCATGGCCGTAGACAGCGTAGACAGGACCACGGTGCTTATCGAGAACACCGGCCCCGGCATCGCCCCCGAAGACCTGCCCATGGTGTTCGACCGGTTCTATAAGGGCGATAAATCCCGCAGCCGTGACAAAAACGGCATGGGCCTGGGCCTGTATCTGGTGCGCACCATCCTACAGTTGCATGGGGGCAACATCCAGGTGACCTCGGTGCAGGGCCAGTTCTGCCGGTTCGAGTTCTACCTGCCCCGCCCCCCGGCGGCCCCCCGGCTCAAAGAGGCCGCCCCCAAGCCCAAAGAGGGCCAGCCCCGGCTAAAGCCCCCCCGCAAAAGCGCCCGTCCCCAGGGGGCGGAAAAACCCAATCCCCCAGAGGGGCCGGCAGAGGATCCCCCCCGCCGGGCAGCCTGGCGGCGCAAAGCCAAAGGCCCCCAGGGCCCCGCCCCGGCGGAAGATCCCGCCCCCGCAGATGATAACCCGGAGAAAGGAAGAAATTTGGATGATGAATGAGCATAACGGCGCGCCAACCCCGGAAATCCCGGAAACGCCGGATACCCCAGAAACCCCAGCACCCCCCGACACCTCCGCCCCCCAGCCCCCGGCAGCGGGCATAGCCCCCCCGGAGCCCGCCGCACCCGGTGAAGGGGAAACCCCGGAACCGGGCCCCGAACCGGGCCCCGCACCCCTCCCCCCGGCCGGGGAGGAAAACCTTGCCCAGCCCGCGCCCCCCGCCGCCCCGCCGGAGCCCCTGGAGCCGGTTTTGCCGGAGGAAGAGCCCCTCATGCCCCCCGTCGGCGAGGAGGCCCCGGCCAACCCGGCCGGCGCGCCCCAGCCGCCTCCGGCGTTCCCGCCCTACCAGCCCTACCCGCCTTATCCGGGGTACCAGCCCTACCAACCCTACCAGGCGGCTCAACCCGCCCAACCGGCCCAACCGGCCCAGGGGTACGGGCAGGGGGCGGGCTATCCGGGCTGGCAGTACCCCCCGCAACCGGCGGCCTACCCGCCGGGCCAGCCCTACCCCCAGGGGAATCCCTACCCCCAGGGGCAGGCCTATCCCCAGGGCCAGCCCTACCCCTACTACCAGGGCTACCCCCAGCCCCCGGTGCCCCCCCGCAAGAAAATGTCCCGCAAGGCCAAGGTGTTTTTGTGGATTGGCGGCGTCCTGTCCGCCATTGCCGTCGGCCTCTTCTGTTTTTACTGTGTGGTGGCCGCCGGCAGCAGTATGCGGGAGGACCCCCTCCCGCCCTTTGAATACGAAAGCCCCTATGGCGGCGACGGCGAGGACAACCCCGAAACCCCATCGGAGGACCCCTCCGCCCCAGAGGAGGCGGAAGAGGAGCCGGAGCGCCCCCAGGTGGACGTGACCCCCAATACCGAGGGCATTGCCATTGCCGGGCGCCCCGTAGGCCCCCAGTTGGACGCGGAAGCGGTCTATGACCGGGTGGTGCCCTCCACGGTCACGGTGTCCGCCGCCCTCACCCGTGAGGGCCAGACCAGCGAGAGCACCGGCACCGGCATCATCGCCACCGGCGACGGCTACATCATCACCAACTCCCATGTGGTGCTCAACTCCAAAAGCACCATCGCCAAAGTCACCACCTTCGACGGCCGGGAGTACGACGCGGTGGTGGTGGGCGTAGACCGCACCACGGACCTGGCGGTGCTCAAAACCAATGACTACGGCTTTACCCCCGCCGAGTTTGGCGATGCCGCCGAGCTTTCGGTGGGCGAGTGGGTCATGGCCATCGGCAACCCCGGCGGGGCCCGGTTCTCCAGCTCCCTCACACGGGGCATCATCTCCGGCTTGGGCCGCGAGGTAGGCAAGTACAGCGAAAACGGCATGACCTATATCCAAACCGACGCGGCCATCAACCCCGGCAACTCCGGGGGCCCGCTAGTCAATATGTACGGCCAGGTGGTGGGCATTAACTCCTCCAAAATCATTACCGAGGGCTACGAGGGCATGGGCTTTGCCATCCCGGTCAGCAGCGCCCAGCCCATTATCAACGAGCTGCTCTCCGGCGGCTATATCAAGGGCCGCACCCGGCTGGGCATTATGTGCCGGGAGATCAGCGGCTCCATGGCCCAGCTTTACGGCACGCCCCCCGGCCTGCAAATCACCGAGTTCAACGAGGATAGCGGCTTTGCCGGCAGCGGCGCCCAAGAGGGCGACATCATCATCGCCATAGACGGCGAAACCGTAGAGAGCCTCCGGGACGTATCCAACCTCCTGCTGCGCTACGAGCCCGGGGACCAGGTCAGCGTGACCCTGTACCGCCCCGGCGGCAACCTTATCTCCCAGGGGGAGGAGCTGGAAGTGACCATTACCCTGCTGGAGGATAAAGGCGAAACCCAAGACTAACCCCCAAACCCCATCATAGTAAACAAAAAACCGGCCAGGCAGGCACGCTGCTTGGCCGGTCTTTTTGGGTAGGGCCCTTAGCTGTCCAGTTCCAAAGCAGCCAGGGCCTTAAAGTTCTCTTTCAGGGCCGGGTACAGGCCCCGGTAAACGCCGTACAGTTTCTCGTACTGCCCCACATTCCCCTCTATGGGCCGGGTGGGCTCGTTCAGCCGGATGATCTCCCTGCAAGCCGCCTGTACCGAGGGGTACAGCCCCGCGCCCACAGCCGCCAGGATGGCCGCGCCCAGGGCCGGCCCCTCCTTCGACTGCACCGTGCGCACCGGGCAGTTGAACACATCCGCCAGCATCTGCCGCCATAGGGGGGAGGTCCCGCCGCCGCCGCAGGCCAGCATATCCCCGGTAGCCACGCCCATCTCCTTTAGCACCTCCACGCTGTCCCGCTGTGAGTAGGCCACGCCCTCCATCACAGCCCGCAGCATATCGCTGCGCAGGTGCATGGCCGAAAGCCCAAAGAACACCCCCCGGCAGTCCGGGTCCAGGTGGGGGGTCCGCTCGCCCATCAGGTAGGGCAGGTACAGCAGTTTCCGGCAGCCCACCGGCGATTGCTCCGCCTGCTTGTCCAGCAGCAGGTAGGGGTCAATGCACAGCCCCTGGGCCGAAACGATCTCCGAGTAGCAGAAATTGTCCCGGAACCACTTCAGCGAAAGCCCCGCCCCCTGGGTAACGCCCATCACGTGCCAGGCGCCGGGCACCGCGCAGCAGAAGGTATGCACCCGCCCCTTCGGGTCAATGGAGAGGGTGTCCGTATGGGCAAACACCACCCCCGAAGTCCCCAGCGTGGTAAAGGCTTTGCCGTCCTCCACCACGCCGGTGCCCACGGCCGCGGCAGCGTTGTCCCCGGCGCCGCCCACCACCGGGGTGCCGGGGCACAGGCCGGTCAGCCGGGCGGCCTCGCCGTGCACCACCCCGGTCACCTCCGGCGATTCATACACCTTGGCCAGCAGGCCCTGGTCTATCTCCAGTTTCTCCAGCACCTCCCCGCTCCACTGCCGGCGGGGCACATCCAAAAACTGCATCCCAGAGGCGTCGGAAACCTCCGTGGCAAAGTCCCCGGTCAGCATATACCGCACATAGTCCTTGGGCAGCAGGATATGGGCGCAGGCCTTATAAATATCAGGCTGATTCTCCCGCACCCACAGCAGCTTGGCGGCGGTAAAGCCGGTCAGCGCCGGGTTGGCGGTCACCTCTATCAGCCGCTCCCGGCCCACCCGCCGGGTGATCTCCTCGCACTGCTTGCCGCTGCGCTGGTCGCACCAGATGATGGAGCGCCGCAGCACCCGGCCCGCCTGGTCCAGCATCACCAGCCCGTGCATCTGGCCGGAAAGCCCCACCCCCTTCACGTCCTTGGGGTCGATGCCGCTGGTTTCCAGTACCTGCCGGCAGGTGTGGGCAGCGGCGTGCCACCAGTCCTGGGGGTCCTGCTCCGCCCAGCCGTTCTGGGGCTGGTACAGGGGGTACTCCTCCGTAGCGCTGGCCACCGCCGTGCCGTGGCGGTCAAAAAGCACGGTTTTGGTACCGCTGGTACCCAGGTCAATGCCTATCATATATTCCATCAGAAATCCAACTCCTTCTAAAAAATTTTCCCTGTATAAGGCGTATAAGGCATATAGGGCGTATAGGGCCAAGCCCCGGCCCTTCCTCTATTTTCCAACATTTCCGCCCGCCTGTCAAGGTATACTTGGGGGTTGCGCGAAAAATATCTTTGTGCTATAGTTAGAGGATAAAGGAACCGCCAGGCTCGTGCCTCGCTTTGCCTCCGGCGTTTTTGCCTCCGGCGGCCGGCTTCATCGGAGATGAAGTCGAAGGAACATTTCTGAAGAAAGTTTCTTAAGAATCTTCAAAGACTTCTATGCGTGCCCGCCGTGATGTTTTTCGTGCGTTTTTTGTGATTTTTTGCTTTTTTCGTTGTATAGTTAAAGGATAAAAGAACCGCCAGCAATGGCCGGGCTCGTAGCTCACTTTGCCTCCGGCGGCTTAAGAATCTTCCAAGACCTCTATGCGTGCCCACCGTAATGTTTTTTGTGTTTTCATAAGTGGTTTTGCAATTTACTGGGTTTACCGTTGTATAGTTAAGGATAAAAGAACCGCCGACGATGGCCGCATGACTCGCTGTCTACGCCGTTTTTGGGGTCTTGCCTGCCGGCTCGGTCGGGTCAAAACGGTTCCCACTGGGAACCTTCCCCCTCCGGCGGCTTAAGAATCTTCCAAGACTTCTATGCGTGCCCGCCGTAATGCTTTTATGAGTGATTTTGTGATTTTCAGGGTTTACCGTTCTTGCGAAAGGAGAATATGCACATGATAAGCTGCGACGTTGCCATTATCGGCGCCGGCGTCACCGGCTGCGCCATAGCGCGGGAGCTCTCCCGCCGCCAAGGCCGTTTCCTGGTGCTGGAAAAGGCCCCCGATGTGTGCGAGGGCACCAGCAAGGCCAACTCCGCCATTATCCACGCCGGGTTCGACGCCGGGCCCGGCTCGCAAAAAGCCAAAATGAACCTGCTGGGCAATGCCGGGATGGACAAGCTCAGCGAGGAGCTGGATATCCCCTTCCGCCGCACCGGCGCGTTGGTGGTCTGCCTAAACCCCCAGGACCTCCCCAAACTGCAAGCCCTGTACGACCGGGGCCGGCAGAACGGCGTCCCCGGCCTGCGCCTGCTTACCGGCGGGCAGGCCAAAGCGCTGGAGCCCAACCTGGCCGATACCGTCTGCGCCGCCCTGCTGGCGGAGAGTTCCGGCATTGTCTGCCCCTTTGCCATGACGCTGGGCCTGGCGGAAAACGCCGCCCAAAACGGCGTCACCTTCCGGTTCCGCACGGCGGTAGAAAGCCTCGCCCCCACCGGGGCGGGCTGGCTCCTGCAAACCAGCGGGGGGCCGGTGCAGGCCAAAGCCGTGGTCAATGCCGCCGGGGTCTACGCGGACCGGTTCCACAACCAGGCCAGCCCCCAAAAAATCCACATCACCCCCCGCAAGGGGGAATACTGCCTGCTGGACCGCACCGCCGGGGGCCATGTGGGCCGCACCATCTTCCAGTTGCCCGGGGTGATGGGCAAGGGGGTGCTGGTCACCCCCACGGTGCACGGCAACCTGCTGGTAGGCCCCACCGCCACAGACGTGGACGACCCCGCCTGCACCGCCACCACGGCCCAGGGCCTGGCCCAGGTGGCCGAGCGGGCCGCCTGGGGGGTCAAGGGCCTGCCCATGGGCCAGGTGATCACCTCCTTCGCCGGCCTGCGCGCCCATGCGGACGGCGACGACTTCATTTTGGGCGAAAGCGCCCCCGGCTTTTTCGATGCCGCGGGTATCGAGTCCCCCGGCCTGTCCAGCGCCCCGGCCATCGGGGCTTATCTGGCCGGTTTGGTAGCGGACCGGCTGGCCCTTGCCCCCAATCCGGGTTTCCGGCCCTGCCGCCGGGGGGTGCCCGCCATCGCCGCCCTCCCCCCCGCCGAACGGGCCGCCCGCATAGCCCAAAACCCCCTGTACGGCCACATTGTCTGCCGCTGCGAGGAGATCTCCGAGGGCGAGATCCTGGACGCCATCCACAGCACCCTGGGGGCCACCACCCTGGACGGCGTCAAGCGCCGCGTCCGGGCGGGCATGGGCCGCTGCCAAAGCGGGTTCTGCTCCCCACGGGTCATGGAGATCCTGGCACGGGAGTTGGGCCAAAGCCTGGGCGCCGTCTGCAAAAGCGGTCCGGGCTCCCAGGTGGTATGGGAAAAAACCAGAGGGGAGGGAGAGGCATGAGCACCGCCATCCACGATATCCTGGTCATCGGCGGCGGCCCCGCGGGCCTTGCCGCGGCCATTGCCGCCAAAGAGGCCGGCGCCAAAGACGTCCTCATCCTGGAGCGGGAGCGGGAGTTGGGCGGCATCCTCAACCAGTGCATC
The DNA here is from genome assembly GCF_034335085.1 of Acutalibacter caecimuris. Taxonomy (NCBI): domain Bacteria; kingdom Bacillati; phylum Bacillota; class Clostridia; order Eubacteriales; family Acutalibacteraceae; genus Acutalibacter; species Acutalibacter caecimuris. The sequence goes on from NZ_JAWXXJ010000016.1 coordinate 78,538, forward strand.
CACAACGGTTTCGGCCTGCACACCTTCCAAGAGGAGCTCACCGGCCCCGAGTACGCCGCCCGCTACATCAGCCGGGCCCGGCAGATGGGCCTGCCCTGCCGGCTGGGTACCACCGTGGTGGGCCTGGCCCGGCAGGACGGCCTGCTGGTTGCCACCGCCGTCAGCCGGCAGGCGGGCCTGTCCGTCATCCGGGCAAAGGCCCTGGTGCTGGCCATGGGCTGCCGGGAGCGCCCACGGGGCGCGCTGAACATCCCCGGCACCCGGCCCGCGGGCATTTTTTCCGCAGGCACGGCCCAGCGCCTGGTCAATCTGGAGGGCTGGCTCCCCGGCAAACGGGTGGTCATTCTGGGCAGCGGGGATATCGGCCTCATCATGGCCCGGCGTATGGCCCTGGAGGGTGCCCAGGTGCTCTGCGTGGCCGAGCTGATGCCCTACTCCGGCGGCCTCAAGCGCAACATCGTCCAGTGCCTGCAAGACTACGGCATCCCCCTTAAGCTAAGCCATACCGTGGTGGATATCCGGGGCCGCCAGCGGCTGGAGGGCGTCACCATCGCCCAAGTAGACGGCAACCGCCAGCCCATCCCCGGCACCGAGGAGGACCTGGCCTGCGACACCCTCCTGCTGTCCGTGGGCCTGCTCCCGGAAAACGAGCTGTCCAAAGGGCTGGGGGTGGCCCTCTCCCCGGTTACGGGCGGCCCAACGGTCAACAGCCGGCTGGAAACCAACATCTCCGGGGTCTTTGCCTGTGGCAACGTCCTCCACGTCCATGACCTGGTGGACTACGTGTCCGAGGAAGCCGCCCAGGCCGGGCGCAGCGCGGCGGCCTATGTGCTGGGCGGCACCCCAGCCCCCGGCCGGGAGATCCCCCTCATCCCCGGTGGCGCGGTGCGCTACACCGTCCCCGCCACCCTCAGCCCCGCCGCCATGCCCCCGGAACTGCTGGTGCGGTTCCGGGTGGGCCGCAACCTGCGGGGGGCGCAGGTTACGGTGCGGGTAGACGGCCGCACCTGCCTGCGCCGCCAAAGGCCGGTCATGGCCCCCGGGGAGATGGAGCAGGTTGTCCTGAAGAAAAGCTGGTTCACCGGGGAAGAAGAAACCGTCACCATTACAGCGGAGGAAACCGCCGCCGGAAAGGGGGAGGGCTAATATGCCCACTTTGGAGTTTATCTGTATCAGTTGCCCGCTGGGTTGCCCGTTGCGGGTAGAAACCGGCGGCCAGGGAGAGGTAACCGCCGTCACCGGCAACACCTGTCCACGGGGCGACGCCTACGCCCGCCGGGAGGCCACCGCCCCTATGCGCACCGTCACCACCACGGTACGGGTCCTGGGAGGCACGGGCCCGGTCATCTCCGTGCGCACCCAGGGCCAGGTGCCCAAAGAAAAAATCTTCGCCGTCATGGAGGCGGCCCGCCGCTGCGCCGTCAAAGCCCCGGTGGTTCTGGGCGATGTGCTGCTGGAAGACGCCGGGGGCACCGGCGTGGCGCTGGTGGCCACCAAGGACATGGAGGAAGGGGGTGATCCCCCATGGGGCCGCTGATCGGAAACCACATCACCACCGTGCTGTTTGATCTGGACGGCACCCTGCTGCCCATGCATACGGAAACATTCACCAAAGCCTACTTCAAGCTCCTGGCCGAAAAGGCCGCCCCCTATGGCTACGAGGCCAAAGCCCTGGTAGACGCGGTATGGGCAGGCACCCAGGCCATGGTGCAAAATGACGGTACTTGCCCCAACGACCGGCGTTTCTGGCAGACCTTTGCCGGCCGGCTGGGGGAGGATGTCCTGGCGCTGCGCCCGGTGTTCGACCAATTCTACGCCCAGGAGTTCCACGCCGCCAAAGCCGCCACCCGGCCGAACCCCCTGGCCCGGCAGGTGGTGCAGGCCCTCCGGGGCCGGGGCTATGCCGTGATCCTGGCCACCAATCCCCTGTTCCCGGCGGTCGGGGTGGCCACCCGCCTAAGCTGGCTGGGCCTAACCCCCGGCGATTTCCTCCACGTCACCAGCTACGAGAACAGTTCCTTCTGCAAGCCCAACCCCGCCTACTTCACCCAACTGCTCCGGGATACCGGCCGGCAGCCCGGCGAATGCCTGATGGTGGGCAACAACGTGGCCGAGGACATCCAGGCCGCCACCAGGGCCGGCCTCTCCGCCTACCTGGTCACCGACTGCCTGGAAAACCCCGCCGCCCTGGACACCACCGCCCTCCCCCAAGGCGCCTTCGCCGCCTTCGCCCAGTCCGTGGGTTGCTTGCCTTAGGCCGGTTGGTTGGGTTGGGCCGGTTGGGTTGGTCGTGGGGGCTCCTCGCCCCCACACCCCCCGCCAGGGGCTTAAGACCGCCCCTGGACCCGGCCAAGCGGCCCCCTTTCCGCCCACCCCAACCCCCCAAGCACAGCACCCCCTTAGCCTTAAGGAAACTTTGCGTTTTTTCTTTTTCCTTTTTTCTTGAAGGGCAGGACCATCCTCCCCCGGTCAAGCGCAAAAAAACAAACGCAAAACGCCCTTCAGCCTTGGGGGGGAACTATATCTCCCTTTTCACCAAAAGGGTAAGGCGGGGCAATACTTGGCCGGTCAAGCGCGGCCGAAGCGCTTGCGGGGTGTGGGGCAGCGCCCCACGACCTTACCCACCAACCCCCCAGTCAAGCGCAAAAAAACAAACGCAAAACGCCCCCCAGCCTTAGGGGGAACTATATCTCCCTTTTCACCAAAAGGGTAAGGCGGGGCAACACTTGGCTGGTCAAGCGCGGCCGAAACGCTTGCGGGGTGTGGGGCAGCGCCCCACGACCTTACCCACCAGCCCCCCCAGTCAAGCGCAAAAAAACAAACGCAAAACGCCCCCCAGCCTTAGGGGGAACTATATCTCCCTTTTCACCAACAGGGTAAGGCGGGGCAATACTTGGCCGGTCAAGCGCGGCCGAAGCGCTTGCGGGGTGTGGGGCAGCGCCCCACGACCTTACCCACCAGCCCCCCGGTCAAGCGCAAAAAAACAAACGCAAAATGCCCTTCAGCCTTGGGGGGGGGAACTATATCTCCCTTTTCACCAAAAGGGTAAGGCGGGGCAACACTTGGCCGGTCAAGCGCGGCCGAAGCGCTTGCGGGGTGTGGGGCAGCGCCCCACGACCTTACCCACCAGCCCACCCTTTCCCAACAAATCCCAATCCAAACGAGGCCCCACGGGGGCATAACTAACAGCGATGTATACACAACAAAGGAGGCGTCCGTCATGTCAGTACACACCATCACCACAGAAAACTTTGAAGCCGAGGTCCTAGGGTCCCAGTTGCCCGTTCTGGTCGATTTCTGGGCAGAGTGGTGCGGCCCCTGCCGTATGTTTTCCCCCATTATAGACGAATTTGCCCAAGCGAACCCGGACAAAGTAAAGGTAGGCAAAGTCAATGTAGATGAGCAGCCAGAGCTTGCGGCCCGGTTCGGCGTCATGTCCATCCCCACGGCCATCCTGTTCCGGGCGGGCGAGGCCGTAGACACGCGGGTAGGCGTGCAGCCCAAAGAAGCCCTGGAGGAGATGATCGGCTAATGGAACTCTGGGATATCCTGATTATCGGCGGCGGCCCGGCGGGGTACACCGCGGCGCTGTACGGGGCGCGGGCGGGCCTGCGGGTACTGCTGCTGGAGAAACTGGCCCCCGGCGGCCAGTTGGCCACCACAGACGTGATCGAGAACTACCCCGGTTTCCCGGCGGGCATCAACGGCTTTGAACTGGCCCTGAAGATGAAAGAAGGGGCCGAGCGCTTCGGCGCCCAAACCGTCACCGCCGAGGTAACGGCGCTGGAGCTGGCCGGCCCGGTAAAAACCGCCCACACCCTAAAAGAAAGCTACCAGGCTAAAAGCGTGGTGCTGGCCACCGGCGCCAGCCCCCGCCAGCTTGGCCTTCCCGGCGAGGCCGCCCTCCGGGGCAAAGGCGTGTCCTACTGCGCCACCTGCGACGGTATGTTCTACCGGGGCAAAACCGTAGCCGTGGCAGGCGGGGGCAATACCGCTGTGGCCGACGCCCTCTACCTAAGCCGCATTTGCGAACAGGTGTTCCTTATCCACCGCCGGGACAAGCTGCGCGCGCCCATGCTCTGGCAAAAGCGGCTGGAAGAAACCGGCAAAGTAACCTTCTGCTGGAACACCCAGGCCACCGCCCTGCACACAGACCCGGACACCGGCCGCCTGGAAGGGCTGCAACTGCAAGCGGGCGATACCCAGCGCCGGTTGCCCTGCGCGGGCCTGTTCGTAGCGGTGGGCCAAACCCCGGAAACCGCCCTCCTGGCCGGCCAGGTCACCCTGGACGAAGCCGGCTATGTGGTGGCCGATGAAACCACCGCCACCAATATCCCCGGCGTGTTCGCCGCCGGGGACCTACGCCAAAAGGCCCTCCGGCAGGTGGTCACCGCAGTGGCCGACGGTGCCATGGCCGCCGAGCAAGCCCTCCTCTGGCTGCAATCCTAACCCCCAGCCAGCAAATCCCCCCGCCCACCCCAGGGCGGGGGGTTTTTAGTGCCCCAAAAAAACAGAAAGCAAACAGAAAAGGCGAAACATAAAAGTTTCGTCCACCTTTTCAAAGGTGGTGGGGATTCCCAAGGGGTGAAACCCCTTGGGCCGCCGGAGGCAAAACAGCCGCCGGAGGCAAAAGGCAACCGGAGGCCAAAAGCAGGAATTGACAAATAGGGAAAGCGTGGTATAATTAGGGGAAAAGAGCGTAGAGGGGTGGTCAGGGATGAAGATGAATTTACCCAACAAGCTGACGTTGCTGCGGGTGGCGATGGTACCGCTGTTCATGGTCTGCGCGGCCATGGTACGTTTTGGCACGGGCGCGTTCAGCAGGTGGTGGAGCCTTGGGGCGGGGGTAATTTTTGCGCTGGCCAGCCTCACGGACCTGCTGGACGGCCAAATCGCCCGCAAGCGCCACCTGGAAACGGACTTCGGCAAATTCGCCGACCCTTTGGCGGACAAAATGCTCACCACCGCGGCCTTCATCTATATGCTGCTGGACGGCGTCTGCCACCCGGTGGTGCTGGCCGCCACCCTGTTCCGCGAGTTCGCCGTGGCGGGCATCCGCATGGTAGCCGCGGCAGAGCACAAAGTCATTGCCGCCAATATGTGGGGCAAGGTGAAAACCGTGCTGCAAATGGTGGCCATCCTGCTCTACTACTTCCTGGCCGCCCTCCTCCCGCCGGACGCCGCCCTGCTCCTCTCCCTGGGCACCCAAACCCTCTGCTGGGCCGTGGCCGCTGTCACCGTCCTCTCCGGCGCCATCTACATCAAAGATAACCTCTCCGTCATCAAAAACTGATCCCCCCTCCAACCTTGGTGGGCTTTTTGCCTCCGGCGGGAAGGGGGCTTTGCCCCCCTTCACCCCCACCACTTTTGAAAAAGTGGACAAAACTTTTATGTTTCGTCCTTATTTATTCCGCCCCCTGTGAGCCCCCATCTTTCACCCCGGCAAAGTGCCCCTACTCTTTCTTTGTCCCCTTGCCCCCCAAAGGCCAGGGGGCATTTTTTTCTGATGTCCCACCCCCTCACCTCCCCCAAGACCAAGGGGCATTTTTTCTTCTGATGTCCCACCCCCTCACCTCCCCCAAGGCCAGGGGGCATTTTTTTCTGATGTCCCACCCCTTCACCTCCCCCAAGGCCAAGGGGCATTTTTTCTTCTGATGTCCCACCCCCTCACCGCCCCCAAGACCAAGGGGCATTTTTTCTGATGTCCCACCCCCTCACCTCCCCCAAGACCAAGGGCCACTCTTCCTCCTGATGTCCCCCCACCCCTCATCCCCCC
>NZ_JAWXXJ010000017.1:0-82360 GCF_034335085.1 Acutalibacter caecimuris
CTCCCCGCCAGCTACCCCACGCCCTCCCCCAAGCGCCCTGCACTTCACCCTGCCAAAGCCCCGCCCTCCCAAGACCGCCTTCCTATCCCCCGCATATCCCCGCAATACCTGCCTGATAACCCTCTACTATCTGCCTGATAACCCCTTATTACCTGACCCTGAACCGGAGTGAAAAGTGTATATTTATGCACTTTTTGCACTTTTCCCGTATATCCCCCGGTATCCCCTACCCGGAGGCACCCCATGAAAATCGACCGCCTGATCGGCATCCTCTCCACCCTTTTGCAGCATGACCGGGTGTCCGCCCCCTACCTAGCCGAAAAGTTCGAAGTATCCCGCCGCACCATCCAGCGGGACGTAGACGCCCTCTGCCGGGCGGGCATCCCCCTCTCCACCAGCCAGGGGGCGGGGGGCGGCATCTCCATCATGCAGGGCTACAAGCTGGACCACACCCTCCTCACCTCCCAGGACGCCCAGGCCCTTATCGCGGGCCTGCGCAGCTTGGACAGCGTCACCGGCGGGGGCTCCTGTGCCCGGCTGATGGAAAAACTGGGCCTTTCCACCCTGTGGGAGCGCCAGGGCCCGGTGCTCATCGACCTAGCCTCCTGGTACAAAGGCCCCCTTTCCGAAAAACTTTCCCTGCTGCAAGCCAGTATCGAGCAGCCCCGGCTGGTGTCCTTTTGCTACTGCACCCCCGGCGGGGAGGGCAGCCGCACCGTGGAGCCCTACTATATCGTGTACCAGTGGGCCGGGTGGTACCTCTATGGGTGGTGTTTGCAACGGCAGGACTTCCGCCTGTTCAAGCTGCTGCGCATGACGGACCTGGCCCCCGGCCAGCCCTTCCGGCCCCGCCCAGCCCCGCCCCCGGACCTTTCCGCGGACCGGGTGTTCCCCACCCGGTACCAGGTGCAGGCGCTGGTACCCGCCCACTACAAATGGCGGCTGATCGAAGAGTACGGCCCCGCCTCCTTCACCCTGCAACCGGACGGCCGGTGCCTGGCCGACATAGGGTTTACCCACCTGGGCAGCGCCGTGGAATGGATGCTGGGTTTCCGGGGCGAGGCCCAACTGCTGGGCCCGCCGGAAGTAGCCGAGGCCCTTTTGGCCATAGGTCGGCGGCTAACAGGAAATGGCCCGTCAACATGACATACCGTTGTCCTGTTTGGCCTGGTATACTGTACCTGCGGGTCCAGCCCGCCACAACATAGGGCCCGGCCCCCGGCCGGGCCAGGAAAGGGAAAGGTGACTGGTATGGTAGAGTCAAGATGCGGCCTCCTGTGCAGCGGCTGCAAGTACCAGGAGGAGATGGGCTGCAAGGGGTGCGTCAACATTGCCCAGCCCTTCTGGGGCAAATGCCCGGTAAAAGATTGCTGCGAGGAAAAGGGGCACACCCACTGCGGCCAGTGTGGGGCGTTCCCCTGCCAGCAGCTCACGCAGTTTGCCTACGACGAACTACAGGGCGATGACGGCAAGCGCCTGGAACAGTGCCGCCACTGGAAAGAGGCCGCCAAATAAGCTTTCCGCCACCCAACACCACACAAAAGCCGCCCCTGCCCGCCAGGTAGGGGCGGCTTTTCTGCGGTTTTGGCCCCTTCCCCCCGGTACTATCCGTCTGTATTTTTCGCAAAAAGCCATTAAAATTGCCAAGCAACTTGACATCCCTCCCAATAGTTGATAAAATAACAGTGACTACTGAAAAGCGGAAAATACCGCAGCCAACGCCAGGCCCTGGGAGGAAACATCGATGTATCATTGCCATATCCGGTTTTGTTTGCTGGGCGAGCCCTGCACAGCCTTCAAAATCTTTCAGGACGCGCCGCCCCTGCCTAATTTCACCCACGAATTCTACCCCGCCAGCGCCCCCCAGGACGCCGCCGGGGCCTCTGTCGTCTTTGCCCGCCTGCCAGACAGCCCCACTGCCTTTGCCGCCGGCCTGTTACAGGCCCTGGATCCCGGCGCGTCCCTGATCCTGCTGGCAGGCCCCGGGCAGGTGGAAGGGCTGGCCGGCCTGCTGGAGCACGCCGCCGATATATGGCCCGCAGAGCTTTCGGAAACAGAGGCCCGGTTCCAGTTCACCCGCTGGCAGACCCGCCTCCGGTTGGAAAAGGATCACTGGGAAATCTCTCAATATCTAGATGCCGCCATCAACAGTGTCCCCAATATGGTGTGGTACAAAACCCGGGACGGCATCCATGAAAAGGTAAACGACAGCTTTTGCAGAACCGTAAACAAGACCAAAGAGCAGGTCCAGGGCCAGCGCCACGCCTATATCTGGGATGTGGAGCAGGACGACCCTGCCTGTATTGAGTCCGAGCGGCTGGTCATGGAGAGCCGCCGCACCCAGGTTTCGGAAGAAACCGTGCTGACCGGCGAGGGCTTGCGCCTGCTGACCACCTATAAGACCCCCCTGTACGACCTGGACGGCAGCGTAATGGGCACCGTGGGCGTGGGCATCGACGTGACCCAGGAGCGTGCCTATGAGCAGGAGCTAATCGAAAAGAGCCGGATGATGGAAACCATCTTTACCTCCATGGACTGTGGGGTTATGTGCCACAGCCTGGACGGCAGGCGGGTGCTAAGCATCAACCGGGCCGCGCTGAACATTTTGGGCTATGCCAGCGAGCAGGACCTGCTGGCGGATAACTTTGACACCGTGGCGGGTACGGTAGCCATTGAGGACAAGGAGCCCCTGCGTTCTGCCATCCAGTCGCTGAAAAAGCCGGATGACAGCGTCAGCGTAGAGTACCGGGTGCTGCACAAAGACGGCGAACGGCTGCACGTCATGGGCAATGTCAAGCTGATTGAGGAAAATGGCGAACTGTTCTACCAGCGGTTTTTACTGGACTGCACCGCCCAGAAACTACAGGAAGAGCGGGAACGGGAGCAGTCGCGCCGCCGGCAGATGGAACTGGTGCACGCTTTAAGCATCGACTACAGCCTGGTCTGTGTATTTGACCTGGACAAAGACCAGGGCAGCGCCCTGCGTATCAGCGACTGCCCGCTGGGTGTGCTGGATAACCTCTTTAGCGGGCAGCAGTTCAATATGGCGGAAAGCCTGGGCAAATACATAGACACCTGCGTCTATATTGAGGACCGGGAAACGCTGCGGCAGGCCTGCGCCCCCGCGCAACTCATGGCCAAACTGACAGAACAGAACCGCTTTTACATGAACTACCGCACCATCTGCGAAGGGGAGATGCGGTACTTCCAGCTAAAGGCCGTGCGCACCGGCTCCTGGAGCGAAAAGCACACGGTCGTACTTGGTTTCCGCAGCGTAGACGAGGAAACCCGCAGCGAAATGGAGAAAAAGACCCTGCTGGAGGACGCCCTCTCCCAGGCCAACCGGGCCAGCAAGGCTAAAAGCGTGTTCCTCTCCAATATGTCCCACGACATCCGCACCCCCATGAACGCCATTGTAGGTTTCACCTCCTTGGCTCTAAACCACCTGGAACGGCGGGAGCAGGTGGAGGAGTACCTGAAAAAAATCATGACCTCCGGCAACCACCTCCTCAGCCTTATCAACGACATCCTGGACATGAGCCGTATCGAAAGCGGCAAAATCCACCTGGACGAGGAGTTGTGCAGCCTACCGGATATCCTACACAGCCTACACAGCATTGTCCAGGCGGACATCCGGGCCAAACAACTGGAGTTCTCTGTGGACACGGTAGACATCACCGACGAGGATATCTACTGCGACAAGCTGCGGCTGAACCAGGTGCTGCTAAACCTTCTGTCCAACTCGGTGAAGTACACCGGGGCCGGGGGCTCGGTCAGTATGCGCATCACCCAAAAGGCCGGGGCGCCCAAGGGCTCCGCTTACTATGAGTTCCGCATCAAGGACACCGGCATTGGCATGAGCCCGGAGTTCGTTTCCCATATCTTTGAGCCCTTTGAGCGGGAGCGCAACTCCACCATGAGCGGCGTGCAGGGCACCGGCCTGGGCATGGCCATCACCAAGAATATCGTAGACATGATGCACGGGCTCATTGAGGTGCGCAGCCAGCCGGGGGTAGGCACCGAGTTCATTGTTTCCTTCTCCTTCCGGCTCAGCCCCGGCTGCAAAGAGCCCCAGGTGATCCCGGAGCTGAAAAACTGCCGGGCCCTGGTGGTGGATGACGACTTCAACATCTGCGACAGCGTAACCTATATGCTGCAACAGATCGGCCTTCGGGCCGAGTGGACCCTCTCCGGCAAAGAGGCAGTGCTGCGGACCCGCCAGGCCGTAAGCCGGGGGGACAATTACGCCGTATACATTGTAGACTGGCTGATGCCCGATATGAACGGCGTAGAGGTGGCCCGGCGCATCCGGCAGGAAACCGGCGGCGACGCCCCGGTGGTAATCCTGACCGCCTACGACTGGTCGGATATAGAGGAAGAGGCCCGGGAGGCCGGGGTGGCCGCTTTCTGCCGCAAGCCCCTGTTCGCCTCCGAACTGCGCAACTGCCTGCGGTCGGTGGTCAGCACCGAGGGCCGCAGCCCTATCGCCGACGAAGCCCTGCCCGCCCCGGTACCCCTGCTGCGCCACAGCGGCCACATCCTGCTGGCCGAGGACAACGAGTTGAACCAGGAAATTGCCGTGGCAATCCTGGAGGAGGCCGGCTTTACCACCGATATTGCCAGTAACGGCCGCCTTGCGGTGGAGATGCTGAAGGCATCTGCCCCCGGCTACTACAGCCTGATCCTTATGGACGTGCAAATGCCCGTTATGGGCGGCTACGAAGCCACCCGGCATATCCGCGCCCTGGAAAACCGCCAGTTGGCTCAAATCCCCATTTTCGCCATGACAGCCAACGCCTTTGACGAGGATAAGCAGGAGGCCGTGAAGTGCGGCATGAACGGCCACATTGCCAAGCCCATCAACATTGCCCAGCTTTTGGAAACCCTGGACCAGGCCCTGGCTGGGAAGTAAACCCCGCAGGCGCGGGGGCCTGTAACGGGCCCCCGCGCCCTGTTTTTACAAGCGGCCTGCCTGGCAGGGCCGCAAAGCCCCGGCAGAGGTGGCTACGCTTTTCCGTCCGCCCACATCTGTCCCAAACAGCAAAGGAGGCGTATGTGGAGATACGTAAACAATTAAAAGAGCTGCGGGGCCGCAACTTCGTTATGTTGGCCCTGGCAGGTATTGTGAACGCTGTGGGGGTCACCCTGTTCATCGCGCCGGTGCAACTGTACGACAGCGGCATATCCGGCACGTCCATCCTGTTCTCCCAGCTTACGCCGCCGCACCTGTCCCTGTCTTTTTTCCTGCTGCTATTAAACCTGCCCCTGTTCCTCTTTGGGTTAAAACGGCAGGGGCTGGCCTTTACGGTGTATGCCTGCTACGCGGTGCTGGTCTACTCCCTTTGCGCCTGGCTGATCACCGACGTGCTGCCGGTGGATGTGCGCCTGGCCTCCCCCTTAGCGGGTACAGACCTGCTGCTGTGCGCCCTGTTTGGGGGCATGATCTCCGGCATGGGCTCTGGCATTGCCATCCGTTTCGGGGGCGCTATGGACGGCATTGAGGTGCTGGCCGTCACATTCGCCAAAAGGATAGGGATCACCGTAGGCACCTTTGTTATGCTGTACAATGCAATCCTGTATATCCTGTGTGGGGTGGTTATTGGCAGTTGGGTACTGCCCCTATACTCCATTGTCACCTATATGGCGGCACTCAAAACCGTAGACTTCATCGTGGAGGGCATCGACCGCTCAAAAGCCGCCATGATCATCACCGCCCGGCAGGAAGAGGTGTGCAGCACCCTTTCAGAAGCCTTTGGGGTGGGTATTACCATCTTCCCCGCCACCGGCTATTATTCGGGCGGCACAAAGGCTTGCGCCTATATCATCCTGAACCGTTTCCAGATCGGCCGGATGAAGGAACTGGTGCACACCTGTGATCCGCAGGCGTATATTACCATTACCGAAGTAGCCGACGTGTTTACCAACAACAGCGGCTAAGCATTGGCAGCATCCCTGCTATTTATGGAAAAAAGGGGCAATCCGGGGGCCGTGCGGCCTGTATGGCGCATGGCCTTTGGCCTTGCCTGCCCCACCAAGGAGGAACCTATGTCCAAGACCCGTGACCTGACCACCGGCAGCATTACCGGTGGTCTGTGGCTTTTCGCCGTACCCCTCATGCTGGGCAATGTGCTGCAACAGCTTTATAACCTGGTGGACACCTGGGTGGTGGGCCGCTATATTGGCGATAGCGCCCTGGCCGCGGTAGGGGCCAGCTATACCCTGCTCACCTTCCTCACCTCAGTGGTCATCGGCCTCAGCCTGGGCACCGGGGCTTTCATCTCCATCGCCTTTGGCCGGGGGGACGCCCCCCGCATCCGCCAGGGTATTTTCCTTTCGGGCTTGCTGATAGCCGGCCTGAGCCTCCTGATCATGGCCCTGTTTTATGCCTTTCTCCGGCCGGTTATCGCCCTGTTACAGGTACCCGCCACCCTGGTCGAGGAGATGTATGGCTATCTGGCCTGGGTATTTCCGGGTTTTTTCGCCACCTTCCTGTATAACTACTTTGCCAGCCTGCTGCGGGGCATGGGCAATTCCGGTACGCCGTTGCTGTTCCTAGCCGTGTCGGTGGTACTAAATGTGGTTTTGGACCTGCACTTTGTCATCAACCTGCATCTGGGCATCCAGGGCGCGGCCATTGCCACGGTCATTGCCCAGTATGTGTCCGGCATAGGGCTGGCGCTGTATTTCTGGCTGGCCTGCCCCCAGTACCGTCCCCGCCGGGCAGATATGCGCTGGGACCGGCAGAACTTCCACAGCATCCTGTCCCTGTCAGGGCTTACCTGTTTGCAGCAGTCTATGATGAACTTTGGCATTTTGCTGGTGCAGGGAGTGGTCAACAGTTTCGGCCCGGTGGTCATGGCCGCCTTTGCCGTAGCGGTAAAGATAGACACCATTGCCTATATGCCCGTGCAGGACTTTGGCAACGCTTTCTCCGTGTTTGTAGCCCAAAACCACGGGGCCGGGCAACAGGGGCGTATCCGGGCAGGCATACGGCAGGCAGCGGTCAGCGTGGCGCTGTTCTGCGGGGTGGTAAGCGCCCTGGTGTGGGCCTTTGCCCCGGCACTGATGGGCGTTTTTGTAGACGGGGCCAACCAGCAGACCATTGCGGTAGGGGCCCAGTACCTGCGGATAGAGGGCGCCTGCTATATAGGTATCGGGCTGCTGTTTATGCTGTATGGCTACTACCGGGCCGTAGAGCGCCCCATGATGTCTGTAGTGCTGACGGTGCTCTCCCTGGGTACCCGTGTGCTGCTGGCAAATGTCCTCTCCGCCATCCCCGCTGTGGGGGTAGTGGGGATCTGGGTGTCCATCCCCATTGGCTGGGCCCTGGCAGACCTGGTCGGGATCTGGTATCACTTTGTCCGGGAGGGGAAGGCTCCGGGGCCGTAAACCCGGAAAATCCGCAAAAAAACGAAAAGCGCCGGGCAGAACCCCCACGGCTTGGGGGCTCCTGCCCGGCGCTCTATTGGTTTTGGAAAGTGCGTTGGCCTGTCAGGGGGGCTTACGCCTTGCCTACAGAGCCGAACAGCTCCATCTTCTCTTTCACGGTAGCCTTGATCGCCTCAAAGCCAGGGGCCAGCAGCTTGCGGGGGTCAAAGCCCTTGCCCTGCTGATCCTTGCCGGCCTCAATATACTGCCGGGTCGCGGCGGCAAAGCTCAACTGGCACTCGGTGTTCACGTTCACTTTAGACACGCCCAGGCTGATAGCTTTCTTGACCATCTCCTCCGGGATGCCGGTGCCGCCGTGCAGCACCAGGGGCATGGTGCCGGTTTTCTCCTGGATCTGGGCCAGCACGTCGAAGTTCAAGCCCGTCCAGTTTTCGGGGTACACGCCGTGAATGTTGCCGATACCGGCGGCCAACATGGTCACGCCCAGGTCAGCGATCATCTGGCACTCGTTGGGGTCGGCAACCTCGCCGCTGCCTACCACGCCATCCTCTTCGCCGCCAATGGCGCCTACCTCGGCCTCAACCGAAATGCCCTTCTCGCCGGCAATACGGATGATCTCCTTGGTCTTTTCGATGTTCTCGTCAATGGCATAGTGGGAGCCGTCAAACATCACAGAGGAGAAACCGTCCTCCATGGCCTTCAGCGCGCCCTCATAGCTGCCGTGATCCAGATGCAGGGCCACCGGCACCGTGATGCCTAGGGTTTCGATCATGCCCTTGACCATGCCGGTAACCGTGTTAAAGCCGCACATATACTTGCCCGCGCCCTCAGACACGCCCAGAATGACCGGGGAGTTATTCTCCTGGGCCGTCAGCAGCACGGCCTTTGTCCACTCCAGGTTGTTGATGTTGAACTGGCCCACCGCGTATTTGCCGGCCTTGGCCTTGGTGAGCATTTCCTTTGCAGAAACTAGCATTGCGTTTCCCTCCGATTTCAAATTCTGGCCGGTGCAGTGCCCGGCCCCAGGCTTTTCCGAACATCTTAAGCAGCGCCCAAGCCGCCCAGCCTTCCGGGGGTAACGGGGCCATCCCCAATAGCGCGCGCCACCAGGCCGCCGGTTTTATGGAACGTCGCCGGAATATCCTTATAGACATTATAGCGCAAACCGCGGGAAAAATCAACCGGAAATTGGCAAGAACCGCCCACCTGGCCACTGTTTTAGGGGCAGTACACCACCAGGCCGCTCCTGCCAGAAAATTTCCCCGGAAAATGAAATTTCCTCTTTACATTTGCCGCCTTTTGTGATAAAATAATCGTGTTATAAGCCACATGGGCTCGTGGCTCAGCTGGGAGAGCGCCGCGTTCGCAACGCGGAGGTCGAGGGTTCGATCCCCTTCGGGTCCACCACAACCGAACACCAGTCCTGATACAGTTTCGTATTAGGGTTGGTGTTCTCTTTTTTATCAATCATTTGTCAGGGGAAGTGCATCGTATGCTCAAAATAGCCCACCCCGATATAAGCCGGTTCCCTTCCGAGATACGCAGCTTTTTTTCCGGGGCAAACATATATGACAGCAGCCACCATTCCAGTTCGACCGTATACTACTGCGACACCGGTTTTTATGTAAAAGTGGATGAAAAAGGTGCGCTTGCGGAAGAAGCCCGGCTTGGCAGGATATTCCACCGCATGGCCCTTGGCGTGGAGGTGGCCGCCTATATCTCGCAGGACATGGATTTCCTTGTGACCCGCAGCGCTGCCGGCAGAACGTTGGCCAGTTGTTTGGATGACCCCCAAAAAGCCTGTACCATACTGGCCGAAACATTCCAAAAGCTGCACAATTTACACAATCTGCACAATCCACACAAGCTGTGCAGCCTAAACAGACCGGACAGCCAGAAAATGGAGGATATACCGGTTTCCTCCAGGTATCAGCGGTATATGGACGCAGCCGGCGGGGACTTTTCCGGCGGGTATTACGATATATCCGTTTCCATGGACAGATTCCCCATCCACTCAAAGGAAGAAGCCTGGGCAATCATGCAAGCAAACAGGGGCTTGCTGAAACCCGGCACTCTTATTCACGGCGATGCCTGTCTGTCCAATATAATCTGGAACCATGGGCAGTTCGAGTCTTTTATCGACTTCCGTATGGCCGGGGCTGGCGATAGGCACATAGATCTGTACTGGGTGGCCTGGTCCCTGCAAAACACCCTACAAACCGGCAGATTTACCGATTACTTCCTGGACGCATACGGCCGGGAAAACTTCGAATATGAAACGCTCCAAACCATTGCCGCCTTTGAGGTGTTCGGATAAAGCCATATGCCCCCACTTCCCTAGCCGGTCACTCCCACAGCGGCACCCGTTCCGCTACTTGAGCGTATTGCTTGATTTTTTCCATCGTATCATAGTACTCCTCTTCCGAAATAAAACCGCTTTCCAGGTTGCTTTCCAAGTTGGCCACAAAGGCGTCGCGGTAGAGGGTAGGGACGGCCGGCACTTCCTGGTTGATAGCCTCCAAATCGGCCTCCAGCGCAGACAACAGGATAGTATCCGCCGTGTTGTCACCTGAACTGCCTTGGGCGCTCGCCTCCGCAGCATACAGGCATTGCTGGCTGATAAACCGCCGCTCCCCCTTGGCGCCGGCTTGTGCCTGGGCTGGGGTTTCTTCAAAAACGCCCTGCTGCCTGCCCAGCACAAAAAAGTGCATATGCCCCGTGTTGTAGCTGCCGCCCAAGCCTTGGCGGCTTTGCAGGAACAGCAGATATTCCACGTCCCGCTCCAGGGTAGGTTCGCCGGCAAAAATCACCCCGCTTTGCGCATAGGGGTTCCCGGTACGCTGAACCAAAACGGTGTCCGAGGGCTGAAGGTCGCCTCGCAGTACCTGAGAAATCTCCACCCGGTACTCCGCAATCGGGATAGTGCCCCCATCCACACCGTTTACCGTTAGCAGTTCACCGTCCTTTACTGTGCCAAGCACCACAGCGGTAGAGCCCTCCATAAGCAGTTCTAGGGTATAGGGCGTGTCATACGAAAGCAAATAGGCGGTATCTTCGGCGGCTGCGTCTGCGGCCTGGGAGGATGTAAGGGCCGCATTTGTGCTGGCTGCGGGCGTAGACGCACACCCGGCGAGGCAGAAAATCACACAAAGGCCGTACAAAAACCACAGCTTTTTCATGATCATGGCTCCTTTCCTTTCTGTTGGTGACGGCGGCCATATTTTTATCCATAAAGGGCCGCAATTCCATTTATGTCATCCTGTCTGAGAGCCCGAACTAGCGTCCCCCTAGGATGGCTATACATTGCTGCATCCGTCGTGTTCGTTGGATGATCCAGTCCTAGAACATGGCCAGCCTCATGCATGAAAACAGTCCATACATCATAATACCCTGCGCCGCCATGTCCAAAAGGCAGTGCAGTGTTAAAACAAATGTCTGCTTCTACTACTTTTTTTGACGAGTTGAGGCGAACCTCCGCAAATCCTGGAGACCACGAGAAATAGGGCTCTGTAACACGGTATATGTAGTTGTTTCCATCATTTACGCACGTAAAGGTTACTGTGGATCCATTCATTACCGCACTGGAAAAGAAATTTGTTTTGTCATGCCTTTCTGTCGGTGAACGCGAGAGCGTAAACGCACTGTTTCCCCTTTCAATTCCAGCCTTGTTCCATTGGTATAACGCCTCATTCAGATGACTAATGGAAGTTGAATCCAATTGTGAATAAGGGATAAAAGTGAATCACCCTGAAATGCGTCTCCCATCCCCAGTAGATTTATATGCTTTTGCCGATATAGGAAGGATCATACACAGCGATAGGATAATGCTTAGTACCTTTTTCATGAGTAACACCCTCTCTTTCCTTGTAATTAAGCTACGGTGTACCTCTTTGTCCCATTAGCTAATCCATTGGTATCACCCCAGTTATCATCTAGTTTTGCCTAAATTATATTATAAAAAAGATCTATTGTCAACTTGACTCCATCCAATCTCAACAAATCAATTCTTTTAGCGGTTTGTGCCAAGCCGACATGAGAATATTCCCGTATCACGTTCAAAAAAGTCGAGTCGACGACATTTCCCCCAGATGTGCCCTTCCCCTTAACATTGCCCCCTTTATCTGCATAGGATGCCTTAGAAAGCATTTCGATAAAGGAGCGCTGTACATGAACCGTTTGCCCCATGTCCATCTTCTCCCCGCACTGCGCGGCAAACCGGCGGCCCAGGCTTGTATATCGGGCAGCGAAAATTTCCCCGGCATAACCGGCTGGGTACGGTTTTACCAAACCGATCATGGCGTAATGGTCTATGCCGAAGTCACCGGCCTTCCCCTCCCCAGCCAGCCTTGCCAAGGGGGGATTTTCGGGTTCCATATCCACCAGGGCTCTGACTGCGGGGGTAGCGGGGAGGAGCCCTTCCCCCACGCCATGTCCCATTACAACCCCGGAGATTGCGCACACCCTTACCACGCCGGCGACCTGCCGCCGCTGTTTGGGAATCATGGCCTTGCGGTATCCGCTTTTTTGACCGACCGGTTTTTGGTGGATGATGTCATCGGGAAAGTGGTTATCCTGCATGGCCATCCCGACGATTTTACCACCCAGCCCGCCGGCAACGCAGGCGCCAAAATTGCCTGCGGGGTGATCCAGCGGGTAGAGGGGTTCTGCGGCTAACCCGCCTCCCCTGCCTATCCCGCCCACAAAGTACGCTTTGCAGTACGGTTGCGCCAGCCCCCATCACCACAAAACCAGGCGTTAAAACCCGTGGGTTTCAATGCCTGGTTCTGTTTTTACAATCGTTGGATTTCCAAGGTTTGCCACTATACCCCTGTCAAAAAGTCCTTCCGGTAGTCCACCCCAAAGAACTCCGCCAGTTCCTTCATCTCGCTATCCTTTATGGTGTTCACGCGGGGCAGGTGGGCGGTCAGCATAAAAATCTGGGCGGCTTTCTCCACCGTTTCAATCAACCCAAAAGTTTCGTCCATCGTCTTGCCCGCGCCGTAGATGCCGTGCATCCCCCACACCACCAGCCGGAATTCCTTCATTTTCTCCGCCGTGGCTTGGCCGATGGCGTTGGTGCCGCAAAGCATCCAGGGCAGTACCCCCACCCCGTCCGGGAACACCACAATGCACTCTGTGCACATCTCCCAAAGACTGTGGGTAAATTTCCTCTCATCCAATTCATGGACAAAGTTCATGGCCAACGTGTGGGTAGGGTGGCAGTGCATCACCACCCGGTTCTCCGGGTCCACGCCAAGGCGGGCCATATGGCTCATCAGATGGGCGGGCAACTCGCTGGTGAACTTGCCCCCATCCCTATAGCCCCACAAAAGCCGGGCTGTCTGCCCATCCGGCGCTATCTGAATGATACCCAGGTTGGTTTCCGGGTCATCCGCCACATTCTTAAAATACTTGCCCGTGCCGGTGACAAGGAAGATCTTACCGCAAAGGGGTTTTGCCTCAAAGCCAATGGGTATTTCCCGTATTACATGGCCTAAGTCCAGATAACCAGCCACCTGTTCCCTGTCCAGCAGGTAGCTGATGTTCCCGCCGTTGCGCTCATCCCAGCCCAGGCGATACATATTGGCCGTAGCCCTGCGCATTTCGGTGAGGAAAGGCGCATCCAGTATAGGTTTCATATGGTCCCTCCTTCCCGCTCAGCGGGTGATAATGTCCACCGGCACGTTAAAGATCCTGGCGACCTTTAAAATGGTGCCGATGTGCCTGCCGCTGGCCGCCGCCATATGGTGGGTAGGTCCGGCCTCGCTCCATTTGTTGCAAAACGCCCGGGCGCCGCAGGTAAACCGGGTGCGCATATTGGTGTCCCCAAAGTTGAAGATAGGCCCCGCCTCGTTCACGCCCTCCGCCACCACAAACTTAAAGTGGCCGTCCCGGTCCTGGGTAATGGCCAGGTATGTTACCGGCCCCAGGTGGGGATAGAACTGGGTCAGGTACCCGCCGCCGGCTTTGCCGTGGAAAACATCCACCCTCTTCATGGTTGGCTTTTTGGCGGAGATAGCCGCATCCCCGGAGCCGCTATGCCCGATGATGCATAAATCCTCGTTAAAGTCAATGGAGTACATCTCCGAGAGCTGCCCTGTCCCGGCAATGGTCTTCAGGACGCTCATGGCCATGGCCACCTTGATATCCCCCTCCACCGCGCAGGCCACCCCCTGCTTAATCAGCATGGAGAAAGCCGGAATCAGCATACTGTCCAGCACGCCCGCCTGGCCTTTGGCAAAGCCGTCATAGTGGGAGGCAATCAGGGCGATCTGCTCCTGCTGCACCCACTGCTCAAAGGCCACCACGTACCGGGCCATGTCCCACACCTTTTCTATGGTGCCCCCGCCCTCTATGTCAAAGGTGTCCAGAATGTCCTGGGCTTTCCGGCGGATGGCCGCCTCATCGGTAACACCGTCTGCGATAGCCCACATCTTCTCCCAATCAAACTGCTTGGTGTAGAGGAACATCCGGTGGTACAGGTTGGTTTCGTCAATGTACAGGTCCATCATCCCTGGGTAGGGCCGGCCGATCTGGGCCAGGTTGGTGTCCCGAAAGCGCCGGCGTACCTGGGCGGCCCGCACCCAGTCCTCCAACTCCGCCTGGGCCTCCCGGTCGCCGCCCTCCACCACGCCGGTGATCACCGCGTGGCGCTTGCCCGCCCGCTCCAGGTCAGCCACCATCTCGCCTACAGCCCCGCAGGCGTACAGTTCCCCCAGCCAGGTGGCGGTGTCCGTGTTCTGGTAGTCAGGGGCTTTCCTCTTTTGCAGGTTTACCAGTACCACAGGCACGTCCAGATCCCGCACGGCGGGCAACATATTGTAAGAGGTGGCATAGGTCAAAAGCTGCAAGACCACCAAATCCACATCTGCCGCCCGGAACTTGTCCCCAGCAGCCATGGCCTGCTCTTTGGTGGTGGCAATACCGCCGTCGACCAGTTCCGCCGAGCCGGGCAGCATTTTCTTAAATGCCGCATACTGGCCCTCAAACTCCGGCACCAGGCTGGGGAACTGGGGCAGGTACGCCCCCAATGCGATGGCAAACACCCCTACCCTTGCTTTGGTTTCCACTAACACACGCATCTCTCCTTTACCGCATATTGACGGGCCGCCCCGCTATCTTCAGGTAAGCCGCGCCGCCTTGATTTGGCACCGCAGATTCCCCAACGCTGTGGCCTCTATAGGCAGGGCAGCCACCTTTTTCCCGGTGCTCTCCCCTGCCAGGCGGTTTAAATATTGGTTCTTGGCTCCACCGCCCACAATATAGAGGGTTGTGTACTGCCTGCCGGTGAGGGTTTCCAGTTCCCGCACACTCTCGCCATAGCACGCTGCCAAGGAACGGTACGCGCACCGGAAGTAGTCCCCCGGAACTTGGGGCAGGGCAAAGCCGCCCTCGCGAAGGGCCTCCTGCATGGCCCCGCTCATAGACCGGGGGGCCATAAAGCGCTGGGCGGTCACATCGACCAGGCCCTGGTACGCGCTTTGCTCCGCGCCCGCCACAATGGCCGGAAAGCCCTGGCCTGGGCACAGTTCCTCCCGCAGGTTGTTTACCATCCACATACCCATGATGTTTTTCAGGTAGCGGATATACCCCACCCCGCCCTCGTTAGAGAAATTGGCCGCCCGGCTCTCCGGCGTGGTGATCGCCTTTGGGAGCTTAGCCCCCAACAGGCTCCAGGTGCCTGAGGACAAAAACAGCGCCTCCCCCTCCATGGGGATGCCCTCTACAGCGCTGGCGGTATCGTGGCCAGGGCAAAGGACCGCCCTCATGCCTTTGTATGTCCCCAGCACTGTCCCCGGCTGGCTGAGCGCACCAAACAGCCCCCTTGGCAAGCCCAGCCGCGTAATGATCTCAGGGTCAAACTCACAGGTGGAGGCATTCACCAAGCCGGTGGTGCTGGCAATGGTATACTCATGGGCCCGCCCCCCGCTAAGCCGCCACATCAGGTATTCGGGCATCATCAGGTAGCCTGTCACCCCCTCCAGCCGGCCGCTCAGCTTGTCGGCATACAACTGGTAAATGGTGTTAAAGGGCTGGAACTGAATGCCTGTACGGGCATACAATTCCTCAAAGGGGACCACCCCGTGCACCTTAGGGATGGCGTTTTCGGTGCGCCCGTCCCGGTAGGCGTAGCAGGGCAGCACCGGCTCATCCCCTTGCAGCAGTACATAGTCTACCCCCCAGGTATCAACGGAAAAACTCTCGATCCGCGGGTAGCGGCTAAGGGCCACGTCTATGCCTGCCCGCACCTCTCTCTCCAGCCGTCCCACATCCCAGGTTAGGTGGCCTTCCTGCTCTACCCCCCCATTGGGGAAACGGTAGACCTCTTCGGTGCGCAAAGCGCCGCCCTCCTGCCAGCCCACAATATGCCGCCCGGAAGACGCGCCGATATCAATGGCCAAATAGTATTCCATACTGCCTCCCTTCCTTTCCGGCGCCGTTTAGGCGTATGCAAATAGCCGCAGCCGCAGTAAAACCGGCTTTTCATAGCGCAATAAAAAGCTCTCGTCCCCGTTTAGCCGCCGGTAGCGCTGCCATTCGCCGTCTACAAAGCTGCCCTCTTCCAGGTCGAGGATATCCACATACGGCCGGGCCGGGTCCGTGGAGTGGGCCTCCAGCATACAGCCGTTGGCGATCAGGTAAAACGCATCTTCGGCCACTTGCAACACCAGGCACACCCCGTCCCGGCGGGTAACGGCCGAAGGGTCCATCACCGCCCGGAAAGTAAACCCGCCAAAGGCCATGTCGCCGTTCCGCTCACAACTGACAGCCTATAGCCGGCTGGTGCCATAGGCCTTGGCCAGCAGCGGGGCCAGGCTTGCCAGGGTTCGGTTGTACCAGGCGTATTCCTCCCCATCCTGGGGCGTACACAGCAGGGGATCGCTCTCGTCCATGCCCAAAGCGGCCATAGCGCTCATAGGCTGGCCAATGCCGTCAAAGCCAAAGGGCGCGAACCCCCAGGCATGGTAATGCCCGATTGCGTACACCAGCCGGGGCCCAGCCAGGCTATGTATGGCTGTTTCCGGGATGAGCAGGGGGTTGTTCGGGCGGCAATAGCTGTCGCAGACCTGGCAGAAGTTGGGCACATAGATGTCCGGGCAGACCACGTCGATATGGGGCGCGGCAAATTTGTAGACCTCCATCATTTTCGCCACCGGCCCGCCGGTGGGGTAGCTGCCGGCAGGGCCCTGCTCCAGCCAGGCGTTTACTGCCATGGGGATATCATAGGCCGCCTTACCTGCGGCAGCCACCGCGTCTATGTAAGAGGCCACATGGTAGGCCTGGAATATCTCCTCCGCCTGGTTGCCGAAAACCTCGTTCCAACTGCCGGCGGGGGCCCCGGCCTCTACGGCAGCCCGCACGTCCTCCCGCATGGTATCGATGTTGGCCCGCATATATTGGGCAAACGCTGGGGGTACCGCCCCTGCAAACAGCTTGTCGGCCTCATCGCTGTGCTCCCGGGCCGCGCCCAGTATGCCGGCTTCATTCTCTACCTGCACGTAGACTACGGTCTGTTCTTCCTGATCCGTTTCCCGCAAATGGGCCATTAAGGCGGCAAAAGCCCGTGCGTCGGCCGCCCTTGTTTCCTGGCAAAAACAGGATAGGGTGGAGTATTCCAGGCCGTTGAACATATCCAGCCAGACCTTGCGCGCCCCTTTGCGCACCTCTGCCCGGCGGAAACGGGACAGGTTGGTTTTGACCCACGCCGGGGCGTAAGTGCATTGGCCGTTTTTCCAGGCCCCGAACCAGAGCAGGCCCAGCCTAAACCCCCGTTTTCTGGCCTCAAAAACCAGCCCGTCTACCAGTTCAAAGTCAAAGTGGCCCTCCTCCGGCTCTACCAGCTCCCAGGTTACGGGCAGCAGCAGGGTGTTGAGGCAGAGGGCCTGGGCCCTCTCCCACACCGGTTCCATGGCTGCTAGGGAGGAGGAATCGGAGTTGTGGGCCTCGCCGGCCAACAACAAAAAGGGGGCTCCTTTTACGCAAAACATAGATTTTTCACTTTCTTTCTACCGGAATTTTGTTTGATTGCAACAGAAATCGTGCCGCTCTGGTGCGGAAACCACGGCAGGGCTGGCATTGCCATGCCGCCTTGCTGCCCGGTTTTACCCCAAAACAGCCGCCGGGCTGGGCCAGCGGCTGCTTATAACTCCATTGTAGAGAAATTCGTTGGAAAAGTCAAGTGATTTTTGCAAAACTTTGTGGATTATCGCCACAAAAACTACCTGAACAAGGCCCCAAAGGGCATATGACCCCTTCTTTCGCCGGCCCAACCTAAGACGGAGGGGCCAACATCAGCCTGATCCCCCATAGGCCCCCAATATATGCCTAAAAAGCAAGAAAACCATCCGCCTATGCCTTTTAGGCTTGGTTTCGCCCCAGTTTATACGGGGATAGGAAGGGGTTCTTGCCCCGATACCAGGCAGATATACACAGGGTATTGGCAAGGTATGGAGGAGATGTTCGCCTGGTATTTTTTTTTTTGCCTCCGGCGGCTTAGGGGCTTTGCCCCTAAGAACCCCACCACCTTTGAAAAGGTGGACGAAACTTTTACGTGGGCTTACTGGAGCGCTGATTATAACCGGCAGGGGGAGGAGGAAAGTTTTGTTTTCTGCTTTTTCTTCTTTTTTCTTTTTTTATAGTGCACGCTTTGGGTGGCTCAATGGATCCTACCACTTTTGAAAAGGTGGACGAAACTTTTATGTGGGCTTACTGGGGCGCTAGTTGTAACCGGCAGGGGGGATAAGGAAAGTTTTGTTTTCTGTTTTTTCTTCTTTTTTCCTTTTTTATAGTGCACGCTTTGGGCGGCTCAATGGACCCTACCACTTTTGAAAAGGTGGACGAAACTTTTATGTGGGCTTACTGGGGCGCTAGTTGTAACCGGCAGGGGGAGGATGAAAGTTTTGTATTCTGCTTTTTCTTCTTTCTTTTTTATCATGCGCGGTGGGTAGCTACTTGAGCCGGACGTACATTTGGGGGGAGGCGCTGTTGTCTTTGCGCTCGGATTTGATCTCGAACATATCCAGGGAGTCCAGGAAGGGGGTGAGTTTGGAAAAGCCGAAGTTGCGCACGTCAAAGTCCGGGTAGCGCTTGAGCAGGATGTTGCCCACCTTGCCCACGATGATCCAGTCGTCTTCGTCGGAGTTCTCCCGCACGATGCTGCGCAGGGCCCGCTTGATGCTGCGCGGGCTCAGGCTGGTTTTGGGCTCTTCCCGAAGTTCCTCGCGAGGTTCCTCTTTGGGCTCCTCCTTTTTGGCGGACTTGGCCGGGGCTTTGCGGGCGGCGGCCTTTTTCCCCTTGGGGGCCGGGGCTTTACGGGCGGGCTCCTCCGGCTCCTCCTCGCCCGCGGCCGAGAGGATGTCCAGATACTTGAACTTGTTGCAGGCGGCGATAAAGGAGTTGGGGGTCTTTCTCTCCCCCATGCCCACCACGGTCATGCCGGACTCCCGCAGGCGGGCGGCCAGGCGGGTGAAGTCGCTGTCGGAGGACACCAGGCAGAACCCGTCCACCTGGCCGGAGTAGAGGATGTCCATGGCGTCGATGATCATGGCGGAGTCGGTGGCGTTTTTGCCGGTGGTGTAGCTGTACTGCTGGATGGGGATAACCGAGTTGTCCAGCAGGGCGGATTTCCAGGACACCAGGGCGGGGTTGGTCCAATCGCCATAAATGCGCTTGTAGGTGGCGATACCGTCTTTGGATATCTCGTCCAGGATCAGCTTGATATACCGGACGGACACATTGTCCGCGTCGATGAGCACCGCGAAACGGCTGTCGTTAGGCATTCCGTTCCCCCCTTACAGGCCGATGGCCGTATGCACGGCGCGCATCCCCAGGATGCACTGGTTGATCACTTCGTCCAGCTCCATGCCCAGGCGCTGGCAGCCGTCCAGAATCAACTGGCGGTCCACCCCGGCGGCGAACTTTTTGTCCTTGAACTTCTTTTTCACGCTTTTGACTTCCAGGTCCATTACAGACCGGGAGGGGCGCATAATGGCCGCGGCGTGGATAAGGCCGCTGAGCTCGTCGATGGTGTAGAGGACCTTTTCCATGTAGTGCTGGGGCTCTACATCGCAGACCAGGCCATAGCCGTGGCTGGTGACCGCGTGGATAAAGGCCCCATCATAGCCGGCATTTTCCAGGATCTCCACGGCTTTCTTGCAGTGCTCTTGGGGGTACTGCTCGTAGTCCACATCGTGGAGCAGGCCCACGCAGCCCCAATACTCCACCCCTTCCGGGGCGTTAGCCTCGCCGGCCATTTGGGCGTAGTGGCGCATAATGGCCTCCACTTGCAGGCCGTGGCGGACCAGGGATTCACTTTGGTTGTATGCTTGCAGCAGCGCCAACGCTTTTTCGCGCATATGCATCATCCTTTCCGATGGACAAATAATTGGTGTTCGGCCACCCGGAACGCGGAAAAGGCCAGCCTGAAGAGCTGGCCTTTTCCGGCGGGGCTGGCGGTCAGGTACCGGCCGGAAAATCCAGCCGGTAGTAGTACGGATAGCCGCGGAATGCCTGCGGGCCGGGCGTAGCCGCACACGTCGCGGTTCCAGAATTGGATGGCCTGCTCCATCTCCCCCAGCGTTTGGAAGAGGAAACCGCCGGTACAGTTGTCGGCATTCATCAGGGCCACGGCGGCCGGGTCGCTGTAGCAGGCCAGCAGGGCAGGGGCGTCCTCCCGCCGCACCTGGCGCAGGAGAAAGCGGGGGGTTTCGTAGCGGTAATCATGGGTGGAGCGCATGGCAATCACTCCCTGTTGTGAATAGAACGGTTGTTCTGGCTACAGTATAGCACAGGCAGGGAGGCTTGTCAAGGAAAAATCGAACGTATGGGCGGCTTTGGGGATTACTTGTTCTCCTGGTCGCCTACGTCCATGGGGTAGCGGCGCATATAGGACAGCAGCTCGTCCACGGTGGTGAACGCCAGGCCCGTGACGGTATCGGCTGCGCCATAGTAGATGGTGATGCGGCCGGTATCCGGGTCGGTGAGGGTGGCGCAGGGGAAGGTGACGTTGGGCACGTCGCCGGTGAGCTCGTAGGGCTCTTCGGGGCCGAACACGTAGAAATTGCCCCGCTCCTTCACGATCCAGGGGCGGTCGATGTCCAGCAGGGCCACGCCGAACCGGTACACAAAGCCGTTGCAACTGTTCAGCACGCCGTGGTAGATCATCAGCCAGCCCTCGTCGGTTTCAATGGGGGTGGGGCCAGGGCCTACCTTTTTGCTCTGCCAGCCGCCCGCGGTGCCGAACAGCCAGCGGTGCTTGCCCCAGTAGCACAGGTCCGGGCTCTCGCTGTAGAAGATATCGCCAAAGGGGGTGTGGCCGGTATCGCTGGGACGGCTGACCATGGCGAATTTGCCGCCGATCTTCCGGGGGAAGAGCACGCCGTTGCGGTTGTAGGGCAGGAAAGCGTTCTCCAACTGGTGGAAGGTTTTGAAGTCCTCGGTCCAGCCGATGCCGATGGTGGGGCCGTGGTAGCCGTTGCACCAGGTGATATAGTATTTACCGTCGATCAGGCACACCCGTGGGTCATAGCGGTACTCTTTGCGGACTACGTCCTTTTCGCCCTCAAAGACGATGGGGTCATGGTTGATCTCCCAATGGACGCCGTCTTTGGAGAAACCGGCGAAAATGTCCATCTCCACACCCCGGTTGTCGCAGCGGAACACGCCGGCGTAGGCATCGCCAAAAGTGACCACGGCGGAGTTGAAAATGCTGTTGGAGGTGGGGATGGCGTCACGGGGGATGATGGGGTTTTCGGTGTAGCGCCATACGGGCTTGTCGTACCCGGCGGGCTTGTCCTGCCAGGGCATATTAGGCAGGGCGGGCCTGCCGATGATCTTTGCCATAAAGATACACTCCTTTGTATTGGCGCCGCCTCCGCGGTTTTGGGCGGAGGGGCGGTTTTGGGATGGGTTCAGTATATCACAGTTTTTACCAGAAAGAAAGGGTTTTGTGAAAAAAAGCCAAAAAAACTAACAAGGCGGGTCTGCGCCCTGGGGGCAGGCCCGCCTTTGCCTGTATGGGTGGGAACCGGGCGGAAAGGCCGGCATTTTGGCCTCCGGCGGCTTAGAGTTGGCTACGCCAACTCTTGGGCTCTGATTCTCGGCTGCCGCCTCGGTCGGCGACGGACAATCGCCACCGGCGATTGTCGCCCCCTAAGAACCCCGCCACCTTTGAAAAGGGCGAGGGCCACTGGGAGTGGCCGTCACGAGCCGACCGAACCGGCAGGTGAGAAGACGAAACTTTTACTGTTTGCCTGTTTGAAAAGGGCGGGGGACGGCGCTGATGGGGCTGCCAACCGGTTTTTCCTTGCAAAGAACAGCCATTTCCTCTATTTTCAAACGGGCCAAACCGAGCAAAAACGGCTCTAGCCGTCGAGCAGCTTTTCGTAGGCTAGGCGGGGGGTGCCGTCCTCTACATAGATGACGCCCCGGAGGGTGAGGCCGGCTTTGGCCATCACCCGCTGCATGGGCCGGTTGTCCCGGTGGGTGTCCCCCCGGATGGCCCCCAGCCCCTGGGCCCGCGCCTGGCGTTCCAGCTCGGCAAAAAACCGGCCTGCCGCCCCCCGGCCTTTGGCGGCCCCGGACACGGCCACCCGGTGGAGGTACCCGTAGGGGCCCTGCCCCAGCCAGTTGCCCTGCTCGATAACCGCATAGGTGGGTTCCTGGCCAAAGGCCAGGCAGGCACAGGCCACCACCCGGCCCCCCTCTACCAGCACATAAGCGGTACCGCTTTGGACGTCCGCCCCGGCGCTGGCGGCGTTGGGGTAGCCGTCTTGCCACTGGTTGACCCCGGCGGCGGCCAGGGCCTGCCGGGCCTGCTCATACAGCCCGGCCATGGCGGGGATATCGGCCGGGGTGGCTTTGCGCAACTGTAGGCTGGGCATCAGAGGGCCTCCACTTGCAACCGGCCCTCCGGGGCGGTGAGGGCCACGGCGCTGACAGCGCCCTCGCCCTGGCCCACCAGCAGGGTGGCGATCTTGTCCTCTACCTCCCGGCGGATATGGTTGCGCAGGTCCCGTGCGCCGGATTTGCCGCCTATGGCGCCGTGGGCCAGGCAGGCACAGACCGCCTGGTCGTAGCGGAAGGCAATGCCCTTCTCCCCCAGGGAGCCCACGTACTCTTCCAGCATCAGCCCGGCGATTTGGGTGTAGTCGGCCTCGCTGAGCGGGCGGAACACCACGGTTTCGTCGATGCGGCTTAGGAACTCGGGGCGCAGGAAATCGCTAAGGGCCTTTTGGGCCTTCTCCCGGCTCATATCCTCGGCGGTTTTGGCAAAGCCCAGGGCCCCTTCCTTCCGGTCGCTGCCGGCGTTGGAGGTCATGACGATCACGGTGTTCTCAAAGTTAACCGTGCGGCCGTGGGCGTCGGTGATGCGGCCCTCGTCCAGGATTTGCAGGAGGATGTTCATTACGTCCGGGTGGGCTTTCTCGATCTCGTCAAACAGCAGCACCGAGTAGGGGCGGCGGCGCACCTTTTCCGTCAGTTGGCCGGCTTCGTCGTAGCCCACATAGCCGGGGGGCGAGCCCACCAGCCGGGACACCGAATGCTTTTCCATATACTCGGACATATCCAGGCGGATCATGGTTTCCGGGGTGTCGAAGAGCTCTTCGCTGAGGACGCGGACCAGCTCGGTTTTGCCGGTGCCGGTGGGGCCTACGAAGATAAAGGACGCGGGCCGGCGGCGGGGGCTGATTTGCACCCGGCTGCGCCGTACCGCCGCGGACACGGCCCGGACGGCTTCATCCTGGCCGATGATGCGCTTTTTGAGCACGGACTCCAGCCCGGCCAGCTTTTGCAGGTCCCCGGCCTCGATTTTGGCGGCGGGGATGCCCGTCCAGAGCTCGATAACATAGGCCAGGTCCGCCTCCTCTACCGGGGCGAACACGCCGCTGTTGCGCAGCCGGTCCAGGCCCTCCTCCAGGGTGGCGATGTGGTAGTGGGTTTTGGCCAGCTCCTCGTAATCCACCGTGGCGTTGCCGGGGTTGGACAAGTCCTGCTCCCGGACCCGCTGGCGGTTCAGGTCCCGTTCCATCCGGTCGTACTCCTCCAACTGCTTGTTGCGCAGGGCCGCGCAGGCACAGGCCTCGTCCAGCAGGTCGATGGCCTTATCGGGCAGGTAGCGGTCGCTGATGTAGCGCTCGGCCAGCACCACCATGCGCCGGGCCACGGCCTCGGACACCGTGACCCGGTGGTAGCTTTCGTAGTAGCTTTTGATGCCCAAAATCACCTGTACCGCGTCCTCAAGGGAGGGCTCGTTGACGGTGACGGGCTGGAAACGGCGCTCGAGGGCCGCGTCTTTCTCAATATACTTGCGGTACTCGTTGAAGGTGGTGGCGCCGATGACCTGGATCTCCCCCCGTGAGAGGGCGGGCTTGAGGATGTTGGCGGCGTTCATGCTGCCCTCGGCGTCGCCGGTGCCTACCAGGTTGTGCACCTCGTCGATGAACAGGATGATGTTGCCGTCGGCTTTGACCTCTTCGATCAGGCCCTTGATGCGGCTTTCGAACTGGCCCCGGAACTGGGTGCCGGCCACCAGGGCGGTCAGGTCCAGCAGGTGCACTTCCTTATCCCGCAGGCGCACCGGCACCTGGTCCTGGGCGATGCGCAGGGCCAGGCCCTCGGCCACGGCGGTTTTGCCTACGCCGGGCTCGCCGATTAAGCAGGGGTTGTTTTTGGTACGGCGGGAGAGGATCTGCACCACCCGCTCGATCTCCTTTTCCCGGCCGATGATATTGTCCAGCTCCCCCCGGCGGGCCCGGCCGGTCAGGTCGTTGCAGTAGTTTTGGATATGCCGGCGCTTCTTTTTGCGGCCGCCCTCCTGGCGGTCCCGGACATTGGCGCCGGGGCGGCTGCCCTCGCCGCCGTTTTCGCCGGGGCGGCCCCCCAGCATCATTTCCGTGGGCAGGGTAGCGGCGCCCCCGGGGGAGAAGTCGTCCTCCCAGCCCTCTTCCCCGGCCTCCTGGGCGTCCATGCGCATCATTTGGGTCATCTGCTCGGTGGCCTCCTGGAGTTCCTCGTCGGTCAGGCCGGTCTGGCGTTTCAGGGCGTCCATCATGTTGTCCATCAGGTCGCTTACCGGCTGTAGGCCCAGCTCTTTGGCACAGGTAATGCAGTAGCCTTTCATCTCCTTGGCGTTGTTGGAATGGGAGATGAATACAGTGGCCGGCCTTTTATGGCAGCGCGTACACAGCATCGTCATGGGTATTTTCCTTTCCCCCCGGCTTTCCCGCTGGGGATAGACTACGTATAGATAAAGCACGAAAGCGCCCGCCCCTTTGCAGGGGCCGCGCGCACGTGCCGGTTGGATACGGTGGGCAGCCCTTATTATACTACAAACAGGGGCGCTTTTTATTAACAGGCCTTTAATTTTTCTTTTTTTGCGGGGGATTTTCCCCGCCGGCAACCGCAGGGCCCTGCCGGCCCTGCTCCTCGCCCCGGAGGATGCGCAGGAAGATTTGGAAGTACTTGATAGCGGCGTAGGCCATCATAAGGCCCGTGGCCCCCAGCAGCGCATAGGCCAGCACGTTGAAGGTGCTGGGTTTCATCAGCCCCACGCCGTCCATGGCCACAATGGCCGATACGGACACGTAGAACATCACCGTGGCCACCTTGCCGTACCACTTGGCGGCGCAGGGGCGCTTGTGCTTTTTCAGCAGCACCGCCGCGCAGCAGAGCATGAAGAGCTCTTTAAAGATGAACAGGGCCAACAGCGGCCGGATGGCCGGGAACCGCACGGCCACACACAGGGCCACCACCCCCTGGGTCAGCTTGTCGGCAAAGGGGTCCAGCATTTTGCCCAGGTCCGTGACCTGGTTAAAGCGCCGGGCCACCCAGCCGTCCAGCATATCCGTAAGGCCGGAAAGCAGCAAAAACCCCACCGCGGCCGGCAGTTGGCCCCGCAGGTAGTATACCGCGAAAAACGGCACCACCACAATGCGCAGGGCCGACATGGCGTTGGGTATGGTGAGGATACGGCTGGCAGGTTGTTTTACTGGGGGCATGGGGCTTTCCTTTCCCTTTCCGTTTTCTTTCTCCACTATCTCCATATCTTTTCTGTTCCCTTATCATTTTATCCATGGATTTGGCGGGCAGGCCGCCGGGGGCATAAAATGCCCGCCGCCCGGTTTGCGCCGCCTTTTCTTTATGTATTGTTTCAGGCAAACATACCTTTAAGGGGGTTGGACTGCATGAACAGCTTGGCGATCATGGACTGGCCCAGGACCTGGTCCACCTGGTAGCGGGTGGCGGTATCCAGCACGGGGATGAACACGGTGACGGCGGCCACCACCACCCACACGGCCAAAAGGGCCAGCAGGAACCCGAACACGCCCCCCAGCAGGCCGTCGATTTGGCCCAGGATGGGCAAGCGGAACATATTGCCCACCAGATGGGCCAGCAGACGTACCAGGGTCATCAGCAGGAAGAAGAGCACGATGACGGCCAGCACCTTTAAAAAGCCCACGAATACCGGGGCCAGGTAGTCGGCGATCATCCCCGCGGCCTGGCTGCTTTGGTTGGTGATCTCGCCGCTGATCCTGGACACGGTGACGCCGGCCTCCTCCATAGCCCGCACCAGAAAGTCGGGCAGGGAGTCCAGCACCTGCTGGATGGCGGCCACGGCGTTTTCAGCGCCCAGGCTTTGCAGGGTTTCATTGATCTTCTCCACCATGGCGCCGCGGAACAGGGTATCGAACAGCCACTGGGCCACCGCGCCGCCCAGCACCGAGGCCAGGCACGCGGCAATGACCGAGCCCAAAAAGTGCACCGCCGACCGGATGAACCCCCGCTGGACACCCACCAGCACACAGATCAGGCACACCGCGATCACGGCGCCGTCCAGGATGTATCCCATTCATATCTCCTCCTGACAAAAGCGGTATTGCGCCCCCCGCCGGGGCACGTTACCATAGATTGTAGCACAGTTCGGGCGTTTTCACAAGGGCTAAGTCCTTACAGTTCTCTTTCTTTTGGGGCAGGGGTCAACTGATCTCCGCGGTGCGCACCTCGCTGACCCCCAGCACATATGCCTTCCCCTCGCTGGCAAGGGCAATGCCTTTGGCGTCCGCGCCGGCATCTGCCCGGCCCAACTGCTGGCCGGTGGCGTAATCGCAGAAAACCACCCCGCCCCCTACCAGCAGCCCCACCGTGCCCCCAAAGGCCGAGATGGCCTCGACGCGCTGGTCGAACTCCATGCGCACGGGGTTGCCCTCGCCGTAGGCATCGTTGCCGTTAAACACCAGCAGGGTGCTGGCCCCGGCGTGCTGGTAGGCGGAGATGGACAGGAACACCCGGCCCGCGCTGAAACAGCAGGCGGTGAGGGACCGGCCCTGGTAGCCGTACTCGGTAAACTGGTAATCGCCGGAGCGGGCGGAGAGCATGGCCGCGTCCCCTACGCCGTAGATGACCCCGTTCTCCCCCCAGCCGGCGGCCAGCAGCAGGTTGTCCCGTGTTTCGTACTGGGCAATGGGGTCGGGCTCCCGGAAATCGAACACGGTCAGCCGGGACACCATCTCCCCTTTTTCGCCCCGCACCGTGCAGACCGCCCCGTGGGTGCCGTCGTAATTCAGGGCAATGGCGGTGATGTAATCTTCGGCAAAGGGGTACTCATATTGCAGGGTGCCGTCCCGCATATATACTTCCAGCTTGGAGGCCCCGTGGGTGCCCTCCAGCCCCAGCGCGTACCGGCCGTTGGGGGCAATGCCCCCGGTGATAATGTCCTCCGGGCTGTTGGCCTCCAGCACGGCCTGGCCGCCGGACACCACCATGTACCCGGTGCTGCCGGCATTGTACAGCAGGTACCTGCCCCCTGCCGCTTGCAGCACCGGCCGGTTGAGGTTGTGGCGGATGGACATCTCCTCTTTGCCGTCGCCGTTGACCAGGGTGAGGGCGGTATTGCTCAGCGTAAGCGCCGAGCCGTTATGGGCCAGGAAGTTGGATGCGTACACATTGGCCCCGATGATGGGCACCGGGTAGCCGTCGCCCCCCTGGGGGCCCTTGAGCTGGTAGCGGGCCCACTCCTTCATGTTGTCCCAGGTAAGGTACTGGCGGTTGACCCAGAGGGACAGGCCGACCACCACGGCCAGCAGCACCAGGGAGATCTGGTACACGGCCTTGGGCAACCGGCGCTGGGCCTTTTTTTTGGCGTATGCCTCTTGTGCCTGCCTGTCCTCGTATTCTACCTCTACCAGGGGGCCTTCTTCCCCCTCTGCCGGGGGCGGGGCCTGCTCCTGCTGGTAGTCCCGCAGGTTGATGACCTTTGTTTCCTGATGCTTGCCGTGCTTTGCCATCTACACACCTCCCGTGGCATATGGGGCGATTGGGCGGACCCGGATGGGGGTCAGTAAAACACCCGGTTTAAGTAGAGCCCGCAGGCCGGGGCCGTGGGGCCTGCCGCGGCCCTGTCCCCGGCGGCGAGGATGGAGGGGATATCCTCCCCTTGCAGTTTGCCCTGCTGGACAGCCAGCAGGGTGCCGGTCATAATGCGTACCATATTGTACAGGAAACCGTCTGCCGCTACGGTGAACACCACCTTATCCCCCTGGCGCTGCACACGGGCGGTGGTGACGGTGCGCACCATATCCCCCTTCTCCCGCTTATCCAGGGTACAGAAGGAGGTGAAGTCATGGGCGCCCAGATAGTGGCGGGCGGCGGCGTCCAGCAGGGTTTCATCCAGGGGGTACCAGTAGTGCAGGGCCCGGCCCCGGAGGAAGGGGTCCCGCACTGGGTGGTTCCATATTTCGTAGCAGTACTCCTTGCCCTTGCAACTGTAGCGGGCGTGGAAACCCGGCGGCATCTCCTGGCAGGACCGGACGGCCACGTCATCGGGCAGATAATGGTTGAGGGCCGCAGGGAACCGGCGGCAGGGGATATTGCTTTCGGTTTGCAGGCTGACCCGGAAATCCCGCGCGTGCACCCCGGCGTCGGTGCGGGAGCAGGACTTGAGGTCCTCCCGCTGGCCGGTGACCCGGAACAGCGCCTGCTGAAAGACCGCCTGCACGGTGAGGGCGTTGTCCTGGATCTGCCAGCCGTGGTAGTTGGCGCCGTCATAGGCCAGGCTGAAAAGCAGGTTGCGCATCCCCTTACCCCTCCCCGGCGCCCAGGCGCCCTTCGTTTTCCCCCGCTGCCCCGGTGGGCTTGGCAAAGATATGGTCGACCCCGCCCCCGTAGTTTTCCAGCTCATCGATTTCCACAAAGCCGTATTTTTCGTACAGGCCCTGTTGGCCGGCGGGGATATACACGGTGGGGAAACCCTGATCCCGTGCGTAGTCCGCCGCTTTTTGGATGAGGGCGCCGCTGATACGCCGGCCCCGGTGGCTTTTTTGGACAAACACCGTGCTGATCCACGGGGTATAGCGGTTTTCGGGGTAATAGTCGGTTTCCAGCAGGGTGCAGAAACCCAGGAAGGCCCCCTCCCCTACCGCGGCAAAGACGCTCTCCCACGGATGGGCGAATTGGTTTTGCCCCATGATGGCGGCAAGATGGGCCCCGGCCTCCCAGCCGCAGGTTTCTGCGTATTGGATAAGGGCGGGCCATTCCTGCCCGCCCGGTGTAACCCGGATCACTTCCATGGTTTCCTCCTAGGCTATGTCCACATAAGCTGCGTATGCGGAATTTGCAGGGCAGCTTGCTGCTCTTTTGGCAGCTTGCTGCCCTTGTACTGGCGTGTTTCAAAAATTTTTAACGCGGGAGATGGCAAAAATTGCCCGAAAGACGTGTGCGGACCCTTATGCGCACACGCCCTAGGAACCTACCGGCCGGTTATTGGGGGTTTTCGCCGTCAGGGGAAAAGCTTTGGAGGATCTCCTCCGCCTGGGCTTTCTGCCCGGCGGGCACAAAGACCCGCAGCCTTTCCCGCATCCCGGTACGCATGACCAGCCCCGCGCCGTACACGGGCAGGGAGGTGCAGGGGATGCCGCCGGCCTGCAATAGCTGCATGAGCATTTCTGCCCACATGGTTTCTTTTTCTGTGAGAAATTCGTAACCGGCCTGGGGCTCGCCGGCCTGTCCTGCCTGGTTTTCAAAAGATTGCATGGGGGGCTCCTCTCTGTAGTTGTCAGGGGAAAAGCTTTGGAGGATCTCCTCCGCCTGGGCTTTCTGCCCGGCGGGCACAAAGACCCGCAGCCTCTCCCGCATCCCGGTACGCATAACCAGCCCCGCGCCGTACACGGGCAGGGAGGTGCAGGGGACGCCGCCGGCCTGCAAAAGCTGCATGAGCATTTCTGCCCACATGGTTTCTTTTTCTGCGAGAAATTCGTAACCGGCTTGAGGCTCGCCGGCCTGTCCTGCCTGGTTTTCAAAAGATTGCATGGGAGGCTCCTTTCTGTATAAGGGGCGGGGCTTTTTCTGCCCCGCGGTGGGTGTGCCGCTTTTCAGCGGACGATGGTGGGGGGCAGGGTGATGTTCAGCGCCACAAAGGCTGCCAGTATGAGGGCGGACAGGGCCAGCACCAGCCAGTCGGTACCGCCGAAACGCAGCACCTTCATTTTGGTGCGGCCCTGGCCCCCGTGGTAGCAGCGGCTCTCCATGGCTGTAGCCAGGTCGAAGGCGCGGCGGAAAGCGGACACGAACAGGGGGATGAGCACCGGTACCAGCGCCCGCACCCGCTGCACCAGCCCGCCGCTTTCCATGTCCGCACCCCGTGCCTTCTGGGCGCTCATGATCTTGTCGGTTTCCTCCAGCAGGGTGGGCACAAAGCGCAGGGCAATGGTCATCATCATGGCGAACTCATGCACCGGCACCCCCAGCCTGGCCAGCGGGCGCAACAGGCGCTCGATGGCGTCGGTGAGCTGGGTAGGGGAAGTGGTGAAGGTGAGCACGGAACTGGCCAGGATCAGGGTGATGATACGGACGGATACAAACAGGCTGTTTAGAAGGCCCATTTTGGTGACGGTGAGGAACCCCCACTGCCACAGGGGCTCCCCCCTGCCGTAGAACACATTGAGCACCGCGGTGAACACCACAATGAAGAGCACCGGCTTGAGGCTTTTCAGGTACAGCTTGAGGGGGATCTTCGACAGGGCCATGCCCAGAAGGATGTACCCCACCGCCAAGGCCAGGGAGAAGAAATTGCCGGCCGAGAAGAGGAGGATAATGGAGAAGATGACCAGGCAGATCTTCATGCGGGGGTCTGCCCGGTGCATGGGCGAGGCCGCCGGGAAGTACTGGCCAAGGGTGATATCAGAAAGCATGGCTGCCACCTCCTTGCCTGGTTTTGAGATAGGGGATCAACTGCTTGAGGGCGTCGTCCACGGTGAGGGTGGCGGGATCTACCGGCCAGCCCAACTTTTGCAGCTCCCCCATGATCTTCGTGATTTGGGGCACCCGCAGGCCCACTTCTTCCAGGCGCCCGCTTTGGGCGAATACCTCCCGGGTGGGGGCCAGGGCCAGCATACGGCCGCCGTTCATCACCAAGAGGCGGTCCGCGGTGCGGCCGATGTCCTCCATACTGTGGGACACCAGCAGGATGGTGTTGCCCCGCTCTTTATGGTACTGGCTGATCTGGGCCAGGAGCACGTCCCGGCCTTTGGGGTCCAGGCCGGCGGTGGGCTCGTCCAGGATCAGCACCTCCGGATCCATGGCAATGACCCCGGCAATGGCGGCCCGGCGCTTTTCGCCGCCGGAGAGCTCGAAGGGGGATTTGTCCAGCAGCTCTTCCCGCAGCCCGGTAAACCGGGCTGCCTCCAGGGCCCGTGCCTGGGCCTGGGCATCGTCAAGGCCCATGTTTTTGGGGCCGAACAGGATGTCCTTGCGCACGGTTTCCTCAAACAACTGGTACTCCGGGTACTGGAACACCATGCCCACCCGGAAACGCACGGCCCGGATCTTTTTGGGCTCGGCCCAAATGTCTTTGCCGTCCAGCAGCACCTGGCCGGCAGTGGGGCGTATGAGGCCGTTGAGGGTTTGGATGAGGGTAGACTTGCCGCTGCCCGTGTGGCCGATGACCCCGATGAACTCCCCTTTTTCGATGGACAGGGACACGCCCGCTACGGCGGTTTTCTCAAAGGGGGTGCCCGCGCCGTAGGTGTAGGTCAGGTTTTTGGTTTCCAGTATTGGCATTTGATTCCTCCCTGAAAGCGAGTGGCGGTTTTCTTTATGGACATAGCAGCATAGCAGCGCGGGAAGGCAAAAAGCGCCCTGTTGCCCTGTTAAACGCGCCGGGGCCCTGGCCCAAGCTGCCGGAACAGCCCCAGGCACTCCTCAACCGAAAGGGGCATCTGCCCCAGGTGGACGCCCGCGGCTTTTAGGCGGTAGCAGAGCTCGGTGGCCTGGGGGACGTCCAGGCCGTGGCGCTTGAGGCGCTCTACGTTGCTGAACACCTGCCGGGGGGCGCCGTCCATGAGCACCCGGCCGCTGTCCATAACCACCACCCGGCCCGCCTGCACGGCCTCGTCCATGTAGTGGGTGATCAGCACAATGGTGATGCCCTTCTCCCGGTTCAGCTTTTGGATAGCGTCCATGACCTCGGCCCGGCCCCGGGGGTCCAGCATGGCGGTGGGCTCGTCCAGCACGATACAGGTGGTTTCCATCGCTATGACCCCGGCGATGGCCACCCGCTGCTTTTGCCCGCCGGAAAGCTTGTGGGGGGCATGGGCCCGGTATTCGTACATATCCACCGCTTTTAAGGCGGCGTCTACCCGGCGGCGGATCTCCAGGGGGGGGGCGCCCAGGTTTTCGGGCCCAAAGGCCACGTCCTCCTCTACCACGCCCGCCACCAACTGGTTATCCGGGTTTTGCAGCACCAGGCCCACCCGGCGGCGGACATCCAACTGGCGGGCCTCGTCCCGGGTGTCGATGCCGTCGATAAGCACCTGCCCGGAACTGGGCAGCAGCATACCGTTGAACAGCTTGGCCATGGTGGATTTGCCGCAGCCGTTGTGGCCCAGAAGGGCCACGAACTCCCCGGCCTGGATTTGCAGGCTTACGCCGTGCAGGACCTCCCGTGGGGTGTCTTCCTCCGTTTCGTAGCAGAAACGCAGGTCCTTTGTTTCTATGAAAGCCAAAATGTTTTCCTCCGTTTCTGGTTGGCGTGTGGGGGGCCTCCGGCGGCTTGATCCCCGCCAAAGGGCCGGGGGCCTTTTGGGAACCCTTTGTTGTGTGTGGGGCCTCCGGCGGCTTAAGGGGCGCTGCCCCTTAAGAATCCCCGCCAAAGGGCCGGGGGCCCTTTGGAAACCCGTTGGCGTGGGGGGCCTCCGGCGGCTTAAGGGGCGCTGCCCCTTAAGAATCCCTGCCAAAGGGCCGGGGGCCCTTTGGAAACCCGTTGGTGTGGGGGGTTAGTAGCGGATCAGGAAGTAAAGGACATAGGCCCAGCTAAGCAGGCCGTGGAAAATGGCCCAGCCTACGGAGTGCCAGGCGGTATAGCTGATGACCATGGCCAGGGCGCTGCCAAAGCTGATACCCGCTTTCACGGTCTTTTGTACGCGGCCTGTGCCGTGGCAATGCCGGCCGGTTTGTTGGGTGTTTTGGGTGTGGAAATTGTTTTCGTCCATGGTTATTGCCCCTTTCTGTGGAGTTTCTTCCACCAAGTATAGCAGCCTGCGGCTAAAAAGTCCAGGAAGAGGATGGGGTACAGGGGCAAAAGCCGCACGTGTGGCGGCTGCACCAGATCCACGCGCTCTACCGCCATGGTGAAGAGCGCGCACACCAACGCCGCCAGCAAAAACCACACCATCGCCTGGGGATCCCGCTGCCGGGAACGGCCGGGCGACAGGGCACGGATGAAAAGCGCCCCCAGCAGGGTGGCGCCGATTACGCCCCAACCGATGTACTTGCCCATAGGGCCCCCGGCCCAAAGCCCCTCGTAGACCATAGAGAGCAGCCAGCCCAAAGCCGCTGCCAGGTAGCTCCATTTAACCATATGCCCAGCCCCTTTCATCACACAAAAAATGGGATAGTTTTAAAGGAAAAGCCCCGGCAGCGGCCTTTACCCTGCCGACCAGACAGCGGTATTGCCGCAGGGGAGGGCCATACCCGTGGCGGTGACGGGCAGGCCGATCTCATCGGCCGCGACGCTGCCGCCCAGACGGGGGACCAGCAGGGCGTGGAGGAGGTATTCCATGACCGCGGGGGAGAGGCCGGTGGTGTAGGAATTCAGGATGACGAACAGGGGCTGGGGGGACAGGACCGACAGGCACAGGCGCAAAAGGCCGTCCAACTGCTCTTCCAGTTTCCACACCTCGCCCCCCGGCCCCCGGCCATAGGAGGGGGGATCCATGATGATGGCGTCGTAGGTGTTGCCCCGGCGCTGCTCCCGCTGGACGAACTTTACGCAGTCATCCACCAGCCAGCGCACGGGCCTGTCCGCCAGGCCGGAGGCAGCGGCGTTCTCCCGTGCCCACTGCACCATGCCCTTGGCCGCGTCTACATGGGTGACGGCAGCCCCCGCGGCCAGGCAGGCCAGGGTGGCCGCCCCGGTGTAGCCGAAGAGGTTTAGCACCTTGACCGGCCGGCCCGCCTGCCGGATCCGCTCCATGGCCAGGGCCCAGTTGACCGCCTGTTCGGGGAACAGCCCTGTGTGCTTAAAGCCCATGGGTTTGAGCCGGAAGGTAAGGCCCTGCCAGCCTACCTGCCACATATCGGGCATTTTCTTATAGGCCTCCCAGTGGCCGCCGCCCTTATGGGAGCGGTGGTACCGGGCGTGGGCCGCCTGCCAGCGGGGGTCCTGTTTCCCGGTATTCCAGATGATCTGGGGGTCCGGGCGGATCAGCAGGATATTCCCCCACCGCTCCAGCCGCTCCCCTGCAGAGGTGTCGATCAGTTCGTAGTCCTGCCATTGCGCTGTACGCATGGTTACTGCCTCCCTTGTTAAGGCCGCCTCCGGCGGCCGGCTTCATCGGAGATGAAGTCGAAGAAACATTTTTGAAAAAAGTTTCTTGAGAATCTTCAAAAACTTTTGAGCCGCTACGGGGGGCGCTTTTGTGGGAGCGCCGTCGGCCCGGTAACGGACGTTGGGTTTTGTTTACTTTTTTATTCGGCCGATTTTTAGGCTACCTCCGGCGGCCTTAACCCGCCAGCGTCTTTTCAGCCAGCCATTTTGCGGGAAAGAACTCATACAGAGCCACCCGGTCGACGCGGCCGGTAAAGCGGCGGAACCTGCCGCCCAAAATGTCCAGGGCCCGCAGGGTGTTCTCCCGGCGGTCGATGAGCATGGTGGTGTGGGCGGTCCAGCCTGGCTCGGGGCCAAAGCGCTCCTTAAGGTCCAGCAGCGCCCGGTCCACGTCCGGGGCCAGGAACAGCACCTCCTACCCCTCAAACAGCCCCATATGGTTGAAAAACACCTCCGCCGGGCCCATCTCCAGCCCCTGGAGCTTTTCGGTGAGTTCAGCCCGGCGCTCTGTCGGGAATGTGCCCAAAGTCACATGGAAGGGGATGCCCATGGTCTGCCGCCCGGTGAACCCCTCCGCCAAAACCGCCCGCTGGTGCCCTTCCAGCACCCGCTGGGTCGCCTGGTCAAAAACCGCCAGCACGCACAAAAATTGGCTCATGTGTTTCCTCCTCTTTCCCCATACCTTTCCCTTCCTGTCAGCACAGCTCCTCCCGGATGACCCCGGCCAGCTCGTCTGCCAGGGCCTGGATGTGGGCCTGGTCGCGGCCCTCTACCATCACCCGCAGCAGGGGCTCGGTACCGCTGGGGCGCACAATGACCCGGCCCTCGGCGCCCAGTTCGGCGCTGGCTTTATCGATGGCGGCCCGCACCCGCTGGTCGGTGTAGAAGGCCAGCTTGCCTTCGGGGGTCACCTGGATGTTCACCATGGTCTGGGGGTAGCGCTGCATGGCCGTGGCCAGGGAGGACAGCTTGCCCTGCCGCCGGTGCAGCAGGCTGAGCAACTGGCAGGCGGTAAGCTGCCCGTCGCCGGTGGTGGCGAAGTCCCGGAAGATTACATGGCCGCTCTGCTCGCCCCCAAAGCTGTAGTTTTCCAGGCGCATCTGCTCCAGCACATAGCGGTCGCCCACCTTGGTGGCCTCAAAGCGCATACCGTTCTCCTCGCAGAACTTTTGGAAACCCAGGTTGGTCATGATGGTGCCCACCACGGTGTTTTTGTTCAGCTTGCCCCGGCTCTTCATGTCCAGGGCGCAGATGGCCATGATGAAGTCGCCGTCCACAAAATTGCCGGCTTCGTCCACCATCAGGCAGCGGTCGGCGTCCCCGTCAAAGGCCAC
The DNA here is from genome assembly GCF_034335085.1 of Acutalibacter caecimuris. Lineage (NCBI taxonomy): Bacteria > Bacillati > Bacillota > Clostridia > Eubacteriales > Acutalibacteraceae > Acutalibacter > Acutalibacter caecimuris. Next base: position 35,545 of record NZ_JAWXXJ010000017.1, read on the forward strand.
GCCGGCATCCAGGTCATGGGTGCGCACGTACTCGATCAGCCCCTCCATATGGGTGGAGCCGCAGTCCCGGTTCACGTTGATCCCGTCCGGGGACTGGTTCAGCATGGTGACGGTTGCGCCCAGCTCGGTAAACAGGGTTTCCGCGGTGGCGCTGGCCGAGCCGTTGGCGCAGTCTATGGCCAGTTTCATGCCGTCCAGGGCAAAGTGCACGGTGCTTTTTACATGGTCGATATAGTCCCGCACCGCGTCGGCCGCGTGGGCGACCGTGCCCAGGCCCTCGTCCTGGGGCAACTGGGCGGAGATATCCGTGCGGCCCAGGATAATGTCCTCAATGCGCTCCTCCAGGTCGTCCGGCAACTTAAAGCCGTCGCCGGAGAAGATTTTGATGCCGTTGTACTCAAAGGAGTTGTGGGAGGCGGAGATCATGATGCCCGCGTCGGCCTTGTACTTCTCCACCAGATAGGCCACCGCCGGGGTGGGCACCACGCCCAGCGTGACCACGCTGGCCCCGATGCTGCACAGCCCCGCCGCCATGGCGCTTTCCAGCATATCGGAGGAGAGGCGGGTGTCTTTGCCGATAAGCACCCGTGGGTGCCGGTTGGATTTGCTGGTAAGCACCTGTGCCGCCGCCCGCCCCAACTGGGTGGCCAGCTCGCAGGTTAGGTCTTTATTCGCAATGCCCCTGATACCGTCTGTCCCAAAAAGCCGTCCCATATAAAACACCTTCCTATTCTATTATTTCTTTGTTCTATTGTATATTGCCGGGCCCTGCCCTATGCGCATTTTTGCCGCAGCCAGCCTTCCACCGCCTGGGCCGGCAGCCAGGGGCGGGGCCCTTTTCCTGTTTAGCGGTTTTTCACTCCATTCTTAATTGCAGGTCCTCGTCCGCCCGCAGGCGGGCGGGCAGGGGCAGGCCCAGGTGGGCGCAGGCCGCCGGGGTGACGCAGCGCCCCCGTGGCGTACGGGTGAGGAAACCCACCTGCATCAGGTAGGGTTCGTTCACGTCCTCGATGGTGACGGCCTCTTCGCCGATGGCGGCGGCCAGGGTTTCCAGGCCCACGGGGCCGCCCCCATAGTTTTTGATGATGGCCGCCAGCATATTCCGGTCGCTCTGGTCCAGGCCCAGTTCGTCGATCTCCATGCGCCCCAGGGCGATTTGGGCCGTGTGCAGGGTGATGACCCCGCCGCTCATCACCTCGGCAAAGTCCCGCACCCGCTTTAGCAGCCGGTTGGCAATGCGGGGGGTGCCACGGGACCGGGAGGCCAGCTCCAGGGCCGCGTCGGCCTCAATGGGCGCGTCCAAAATCTGTGCGGAGCGCTGGACGATGAGGCCCAACTCCTGGGGGTTGTAGAGCTCCAGCCGCAGCACCACCCCGAACCGGTCCCGCAAAGGGGCCGAAAGCTGCCCCGCCCTGGTGGTGGCCCCCACCAGGGTGAACCGGGGCAGGGGCAGGTGGTAGGAGGCGGCCATCTGCCCTTTGCCGGTGATGATGTCCAGGGCAAAGTCCTCCATGGCCGGGTAGAGGATCTCCTCCACCGTACGGGGCAGGCGGTGCACCTCGTCGATGAACAGCACATCCCCCGGAGAGAGGTTGGTGAGCAGGGCCGCCAGGTCGCCGGGCTTTTCGATGGCCGGGCCGCTGGTGATGCGCAGGTTCACCCCCAACTCGTTGGCCACAATGCCCGCCAGGGTGGTTTTGCCCAACCCCGGCGGGCCGTAGAGCAGCACGTGGTCCAAAGTTTCCCGGCGGCTTTTGGCGGCCTCGATATAGATCTTCAGGTTTTCCTTGACCTTGTCCTGGCCGATGTAGTCGGCAAAGGCCCGGGGGCGCAGGGGGTTTTCCGTTTCCTGGTCTCCGGGTATATACCCGTTGTCTGTCAGCCGGCCCTCTATATCCATGTCGTCCTGGGCGTCCCAGTCTATGCCGTACTGCTGGGGGGCGCTGCCCCGGCCTATGCCGCCGCTTTTTTCTATCATGGGGGTTCACCTCGTTATGTTGGGATGCCGCACACTGACCGCTACAGGGCCATCAACTCACGGCGGGTTTCCTTGCTAAACTTCTCCAGCGCATACCGGAAGGCGGTTCTGGGCATGGCACTGTGGCACCGGCGCAAATACTGCTCCACTGTTTCCGGCTCCTTCTCCGACAGGCATTTCAGCATCCAGCCATAGCCCTTTTGGACCAGGGGGTGAGGGTCTGCCAGCAGGGCGTCCGAGATCCGGTAGGGGTCGATCCCCTGGTAATCGTCCCGCCCGATGGAGGGGAGCAGCACCACCGCCGCGGCCCTGCGCACCCAGAAGCCCGGGTCCTCTGTCCACCGGCACACCTGGGGGAACAACGCCTTTTGCGCCCGCAAAAGTTCCCCAAAAGCATGGGTACAGAAGTCGTCGCAAGCCCCCCAGCCCCGCACGTATTCTTTGAGCCAGCCGAAAAACACGGCGTAGGTGCCCTCGTCATACCGGGCCCGGACACGGTGCGCCCAGTCAAAGGCGATCACCCCCAACGCCCAGTCGCGCTGCACCAGCAACTCTTCGCAGAGGGCCAGCACCTGCCTAAGCTCTTTCTGCCCCAGTTCCCGGTAAAGCCGGGCCGAAAGCCGGCGGATATCCCCGGTAACGATATGTTTTCCCGGCGGCACCCGTTCCTCCAGGGAACGGACCTCCGCCACTGCCTGCTCTACCAGCCTGTTCATTCCAAAGCCTCCTGTTTTAGGCCCTGCTGCCATTTTTCAACCAGGGCCTGGGCCCAGGCGGCCCCGTTGGCCCGGATGTACGCCATCACACATACCCGGCCGGACAGTTTCTTCACCAACGCCGGCGGGTAGGCCCCCAGGCAGTCTGCCGGGGCCCGCTTGGTAAGGCGGTTCAACTCCTTGAGCAGCCGGGTATCCCGGCGCTTGCGGGCCGCGTCCTCCGGGGGGTAGCCCCCGCCCAGGGGGCCGTCGAACAGCTTGTCCAGGGTGTATTGCAGGTTCAGCTCCCCGCACCAGCCAAAGCCCAGGCCCAGGGGCAGGGAGGCCGCGTTGCCGCCGTTGATGCGCCCAAAGAGGAAAGCGTCCTGGGGAGTGGGCACATAGCCGCACAGCACCCCCGGTAGGCTGTTACAGGCCAGCATCATCCCCTGGCCGGAGGAACAGCCGGTTACTACAAAATCGGCCGCACCGCTGGAAAGGAGCAGGCCCACCAGGGCCGCTGTTTCCACATAGGTATAATCGGCGCTTTCCTCCGGGAACACCCCGAAGTTGACCACCGTATGCCCCCGGCCCGCTGCCTTTTGCGTGCATTGGAACAGCAGGGGGTTCTTTTCCTTTTGGGAGGACGCCTGTATGACCGCTACCTTCATGGGGTGGATGCTCCTTTCCTCTTGCAGGGCTGTTCCCGGCTGGGAAGGGCCCTGGCCTCAAACCTTATGCAGGTCCACAAAAATCACGCAGCGCTTGCCGCCGGACTTGATGGTTTCCCAGAGTTCCACCTCCACTTTCGGGCCGAACACCTGGGAGAAAAGCTTTTTGGCGCGGCCCAGCGTGCAGTAGCACCAGGTTTTGGAGAGGGGGCCGCTGGCCTGTTTGACGCAGGAACAGCCGCATATGGGGTAGATGTAGAGGAGCCCGCCCTTGATGACCTCGATCTTTGGGCCCTTCTCCCGCCAGTTGTGCATTTGGGCGAACCCGTTCAGGTCGCCGGACACCTGGCGCAGGTAGCCGCGCATACGGTTGGCGGCCGCTACCCCGTCCTCGCAGTAGCAGCGGACGCGGATCTCTGTGATGCTTTTCTCTTTGAAGTGCTCCTCCAGATACCCGCACACGGTTTGGGCCCACATATACTGTTTCTGGTAATCGGCGGACTTGGACAGGGGCCAGCGCTGGGCGATCTCCCCCGCGGCCCCCGCGCCGCCCAGTGCCAGCAGGGCATTGTACAGCCGTATGGCGTGGGCGTTATCATTACCGGGCATATTGCAAAACCTCCTTGGCGGCCACAGGGCGCGCCGGTGATATGTAGCCTTGTTGCGCAATGGGTGGGGCTGGCTTATGGTTTACCCCTAGAGTCTGTTTTAAAACGCCGGAACGCCGTCTATTTTGCCCCAAAACGGTGCTTTCTGTGTCAAAACTCCTCGAAAGGCTGCAAGCCTTTCTGGCGGCAAGCCTTTCTTGCGGTTTTTTCCTTGAAAGCCCTCGTTTTTGGACAAAAATCCGGCATTTCTCCGGTTTTAAAACAGACTCTAGCCCTTTCTGCCGGCCAACCACCATACCGCCCCGCCAACCAGAAAAACTGCCAGCAGGATGAGGCCCTCTACCAGCAGGGGGGTGTACCAGGGGGCGGAATTGGCGGCGTATGCCTGGGGGCGGGCCTGTACGTCCTGGCGCAGCCAAAGGGAGCGCCCAATAAACACCCCCAAGGCCAGGCCCAAAACGGCCTTCACCGTTTTTTGGATTTTCTGTTGCACGTTTACACCTCCACCGGCACACACGGGCACAAGGCGCCCGCCATGCCCTTATTACGATGTTATCCTTCCTGGCGGGTCTGGCAGGCTTAGGCGCCCCCAAAGGACTTTAGCGCCAGCCGGATCAGTTCCTCGGGGGGGAGCTGGGCGTCCAGGCGGCCTACGGCGGCAGCGGCCTCGGAAGGGGAATAGCCCAAGGTGACCAGGGCCTCGGCTGCCTGGGCCGCGTGGCCGGAGGCAGAGGGCCCCCCTGGCTGGACGGCCGCCGGGTCTACGCCGGGGAAGGCCAGGCCCTTTACCTTGTCTTTGAGCTCCAGCACGATGCGCTGGGCCAGTTTATTGCCCACGCCGCTGGCCCGGGTAAAGCGTTTGGCATCCGCCCCGGCAGCGGCCAGGGCCACGTCCTCGGGGGCCATATCCGACAAAATAGCCAGCGCGGCTTTGGGGCCCACACCGGTAATGGCCGTAAGCAGCCGGAAACAGCGCAACTCGGCCTGGGTGTAAAAGCCGTAGAGGTTCCAGGCATCCTCCCGGATGGCCATATGTGTGTAGAGCGTGGCCTGCCCGCCGGTACGGGGCATGGCCCGCAGGGTGTTCATGGAGGTGGCGCACTGGAACGCCACCCCGCCTACGTCGATCACCGCCATATTCGGCTCGGTGTGGACGACCTTTCCTGTTAAGCTGTAGATCACTTTGTTCCCTCCGTTCCCAATGTATCACCCGGCAGGTGAAAAATCAAGCGTATAATTGTAAACAACAGGGTTTGCCGGCCTTGGCGGGTGACAACGGTTTACCCCGCCTGCCCCTGCCGCCCTGCCAACAGCCCCCGCCGCAGGGGCGAGCCCGCCGCCTGGCCGTGGCAGATGGCCATAGCCAGCGCGTCGGCGGCGTCGTCCGGTTTGGGGATGGACGGCAGGCCCAGCAGTTTGCGGGTCATCTCCTGCACCTGATGCTTTTGGGCCTTACCATAGCCTGTGACCGCCTGCTTGACCTGCATGGGCGTGTACTCAAACAGCGGCACCCCTGCCTGGGACAGGGCCAGCAGGATCACCCCGCGGGCCTCTGCCACGCCGATGCCCGTGGTCTTGTTGTTGAGGAAAAACAGCTTTTCTACCGACACCGCATGGGGGCGCAGGGTATCCAGCAACTCGGCCATACCATCGTAAATCTCCCGCAGCCGCAGGCCAAAGTCCTCGCCAGCTTTGGTGGTCACGGCCCCGTATTCTACCGGCCTGTAGCGGCCGTTTACCGCGTCAATGGCCCCGTAGCCCACAATGGCATAGCCGGGGTCTATTCCCAGTATCCTCATCTGCCCCTCCCGGTGGCCGCCTACGGCCCCAAAAACTCCCTTGCACCCGTTGAAACACCGCGCTGCCGGTTTGCAAACTTGCCCTGCAAGTTTTGGCTCTACGGAAATACCCTTTGATATTATAGCATAGCTGCAAGCCGCCTTGCGCCTTGCCAAATCGCCAGGGCGGTTTGTAAACTTGCTTTGCAAGTTTTCGCTCTACTGAAATACCCTTATGATATTATAGCATAGCTGCAAGCCGCCTTGCGCCTTGCCAAATCGCTAGGGCGGTTTGTAAACTTGCTTTGCAAGTTTTCGCTCTACTGAAATACCCTTATGATTTATAGCATAGCTGCAAGCCGCGTTGCGCCTTGCCAAATCGCCAGGGCGGTTTGTAAACTTGCTTTGCAAGTTTTCGCTCTACTGAAATACCCTGTGGGTATTATAGCATAGAACATTTTTCCAGTCAAAAAATAATTGGGCCGCCGCATTTTTCTCTACCAATCCGCTAAAATATTCCTGAGATCACCTGGAAGGGAAGTGCATACCCTATGAAACGCACCGCGAAAATCCGCCTTGGCACCTTTGTTTTGGCAGCCCTTTTGCTGCCCTGGGGCTTTTGGATGGACGCCCACCTGGGCAGGCAGGCCACCCAGACCCACCTGGAATATGTGTACCGCCGGGCTCTCAGCGACCTGGCCGGCTATGTGACCGGGATGCAGTCTACCCTGCAAAAGGCCATGTACGCGGGCACGGCCTCTACCCAGAGCGCGGTTTCGGCCCAACTGCTGGAGCAGAGCGGCGGGGCCAAGGCCGCGCTGGCGGCCCTGCCTTTTTCCCAGGAAAAATCGGAGCGGGTCAGCCGGTTCCTCTCCCAGACGGGGGACTTTGCCATGGCCCTGAGCCGCAAATCCTTCTCCGGCAAGGGGCTGGAGAAACCGGACATGGAAAGCCTTGCCGCCCTGCGGGAATATGCCGGCAAGCTGGCCGGGGCCCTTACGGACATCCAGTCCCGCCTGCGCGCCGAGGGGGACCATATTGTGCAGACCGTCAGCCTGCTGAACAACGTTACGGAGATCGACCAACTGGCCCTGCTGGACGATGACTTTGACGCGGTGGCGGAGGAGTTCGCCGCCATCCCTACCCTGCTGTACGACGGGCCTTTCTCCGACCACATCAGCCGCCGCAGCCCGGCCTACCTACAGGACAGGGAAGGGGTTTCCCGTGAGGAGGCGGCCAAGGAGGCGGCCCGTTTTCTGGGATGTGACCCCGGCGAACTGGCCTTTGCCGGGGAAGGGGGCGGCAGCCTGCCTGTGTGGTCCTTTACCTGGGGGGATTCCATGGTGAACATCACCCGGCAAGGGGGCGAGCCTGCCTACTACAAAAAAGCCGGGGCTGTGGAAACAAGCCGCCTGGGCTACAGCCAGGCCCTGGCCGCTGCCCGGAAATACCTGGACGGGCTGGGGTTCCCCGCCATGCGGGAGAGCTATTATGTGATCAGCGACAACCTGTGCGCCATTAACTTCCACAGTACCGCGGAGGTGGCCGGGGAAGAGGCATGGTGCTACCCTGACCTGGTCAAGGTGGTGGTGGAACTGGACCAGGGCGGCGCTGTGGAATTTGACAGCACAGGTTTTTTGATGAACCACCGGCAGCGGGACCTGGACGGGCCCCGGCTAAGCCGGGAGCAGGCGGAACAGGCTCTCAGCCCCGCCCTGCGCGCGGACAGCGGGACCCTGGCGGTGATCCCCACGCCGGGGCTTTATGAGGTGCTTTGCTGGGAGTTCCACTGCACGGCGGCGGACGGGACCGAAGTGCTTAGCTACGTGAATGCCGGAACCGGGCAGGAGGAGCAGCTATATATCCTGCGCCGGGATGGGCACGGCGTGTTGGCACAATAACGCCCCCTGTAGCCTGCGCGGCGCAGCCTCCCCAATACCCGAAAACCACCCGCTTTCCGGAATCCCCGGAGAGCGGGCGGTTCTTTAGTAGGGCTATGGGGCCAGGCGGGGCCTATAGCGGGCGCCTACTTCTCCCCGCGCAGGTATGCCAAAATCTCCGCCGCGTTGGTATCCGGTTTCACTTTGGGCATAACTTTCTCGATGACCCCGGCCTCGTCAATGACAAAGGTGGAGCGCACCACGCCCATGCTTACTTTGCCGTAATTTTTCTTCTCCTGCCACACGCCATAGGCCTGGATGGCGGCCAGCTCCGGGTCGGAGAGCAGGAGGAAGGGCAGGCCGTGTTTCCCGGCGAATTTCTGGTGGGAGGCTACGGAGTCTTTGCTAATGCCGATCACCACGGCGTTGATGCTTTGGAATGCCTCATAGGCAGCCGCAAAAGCGCAGGCCTGCCGGGTGCAGCCGGGGGTATTGTCCCGGGGGTAGAAGTACAGTACCACCTTCCGGCCCGCAAAACTGGCCAGCGAAACCAGGTTGCCGTCCTTGTCCGGCAGGGTAAATGCCGGGGCTTTTGTTCCCGCTTCTAACATATCAATGTCCTCCTTGTATAAATACATATTGGTTTGGGGTGGATAGCGAGGCGTCAAAGCGGTAATCCAAGTCCGCAAAGTTGCGGATCTCTTCCGGCCGCTCCACGTTATTTTCGGCCAGCCAGCGCACCATCTGGCCCCGGGCCATTTTGCAAAGGGTGCCCTTTTCCACCACCCTGCCATTGGCCCACTGGCCGAATACACAGGTAAAAACCATGTCCTTGGGAAGATACGGCGTGACGGCCCGGCTATACTCTTTGGAGGCCAGATCCAGCACCCAGCCCGCCCTGTCCGCCAGCGGCTCTGCCAAACGGCCGCCCCAAAAGGCGTAGAGGTTTTCCGCGCCGTCTACCGCCAGCTTGGCCTGCATCTCCAGCCGGTAGGGGGTCACGCCGTCAAAGGGCCGCAGCAGCCCGTAGAACCCGGAGAGGATCCGCAGGTGTTCTTGCAGGTAGCCCAACTGGCCGGCCTCCATAACCCCCGGCGCCATATAGCGGTACTGGATGCCCTCATAGGACAGGACCGCCGGGGTCAGGCCCCGCCGCAGGTCCATGGCCTGTAACCGCTCCACATTTTGCCGGGCAATACTGTCGTTGCACTTCCAAAGGGCTTGCAGTTTCTGGGGCGGCATGGCCCGCAGCGCTGCCAGCAACCGTTCCGTTTGGGGAAGGAAAGCGGGCAGGCCCCTTATGGGGAGGCTGTCCGTATCAACGCGCATTTTCTTTGCCGGGGAGAGGATGATCCGCATGGCACACCGCCTTTCATTTTTTGGCCCCTACCATTATTTTTCCATACAGGGCCGTTATACCGGATAGCCTGCCGGCGCTACCCGGTCCCCTGCCGTGGGCACGGGGCAAATTCACTTTTTCAGTTCCAAGTAAACGCGGTACACGGCCAGGGCGGCGTTTGCAAGAAAGCCGCAGATGCCGAAAGCGCCGAAAACGTAGAGCAGGGCCATATGGTTCAGGTTGTCCATATAGACCTCCCAGCCCAGGCCCAGCACACATAGCAACACCAGGCACATACAAGCGATTTGCAGCCATTTGATTTTCATGATAGCAGCCCCCTTTGCTTGTAAGTATAGCATACCCTGCCGGAATATTCAACCGCCGGGGGAGGCGGGGCGGGGGGAATCGCCCGGCAGGTTATTGCGCCGGGGGCGGTTATGGGGTAAAATAAGCAACACCGCACAAAGATTGTGCACAAGTTGCACAGTCAATTTTTTCGTCAAAGTGTACAGATTGAGGGCATCCAATCTATCGATTGGCAAGCGAAAGCTGTGCGCTATGACGGAAAAAGTGCAAGCAAATCGTGTGCAAAGGCCGTAGGCCGGTCTTTGTGCGGTGTTGCCTATACTCTTTTTTGTAAGGCGCACCAACACACAAGGGGGCACGCACATGGAACTGATACCCATGAAGGCGGGCAGGCACATCTGCCGCCTGCGCAAACAGTTGGGGCTGACCCAGAACCAACTGGGGGAAAAGCTGCACGTATCCTTTCAGGCGGTAAGCAAATGGGAACGGGGGGAAACCCTGCCGGACATCACCCTGCTGCCGGAACTGGCCAGCGTGCTGGGAACCACTGTGGACCAAATATTGGCAGGAGGCGAACGCAAAATGGAACCCAAACAGGCCGGGGCTTATACCCGCACCATTACGGTGGCCCAAATGCGCGAGGGCATTGCGTGTATAGAGCGCATGGGCCAACTGCTGGGCAAGGACAGTTTTTTCTATATAGGGGCTGTGGGCGGTATGGATTTGAAGATGAACATTACCTTTGAAGAGTACATGGCCGACCCCTATACCAAAGAGGCTATGGTGGCCGAGGCTGCCATGCAGGCCGTGATGGGCGGGGCTTACATCTCCCCTGACGACATCCGCGCCGGGTTCCGGTACCCCCATTGGGTGGAAAATATGCTGGAATTTGTGCGCAAATACGGCATTGCGTAAAGCGTGGCCAAACAAAGGCAGAGGTGCGCCCCTAGGGGCCCTCTGCCTTTTTGTATGGATAACGCCACTATTATGTAAGTCTGTTGCCCCGGTAGGGGGCGCGGCCCCGGCAGCGGCCGCTACACCTTCACCGTGCCGGCCAGGATGTTTTTGTAGTCCGCCAGGTTCTGCCGGAGCAGGGCGGGGGTGTCCAACTCATAGGGGCAGTGGTTTTTGCAGTGGCCGCAATTCACGCAGTTCTCAATGTTCAGCATCATTTGCTGGGCATCGGGGGTCAGCCAGTTGGCCGAGGGGCTACGGCGGATCAACTGGCTCATCCGGGCACACTGAGGGATATTGATGTTGGCCGGACAGGGCAGGCAATACCCACAGGAGCGGCAGAAGTTGCCGGTAAGCTCGGCCCGGTCCTTCTCAATGGCCGCCTGGATGGCAGGGTCGTCCAGGCTGGGTGGGTTGGCCGCGGCCATAAAGCCCAGGAACTCGTCCAGCTCTTCCTCCCGCTGTACGCCCCAGATGGGCAGGGTATTGTCAAAAGCCCCCTGCCAGGCAAAGGCAGCGGCCGCGTTGGTGATCAGGCCGCCGGAAAGCCCTTTCATGGAGATAAAGCCTACGTTTTGCGCTTTGCACAGTTCCACCAGGGCCCGTTCCTTTTCCGTGGCCAGGTAGCAGAAGGGGAACTGCAACGTTTCGTACAGGCCGGAGCGCACGGCCTCTTCGGCCACCTTCAGCCGGTGGTTGGTAATGCCGATATGCCGGATCTTCCCCTGGGCCTTGGCCTCTTCCATTGCCTCGTACAGGCCGGTGCCGTCCCCGGGCTTTGGGCAAAAGGCCGGGTTGTGGAACTGGTACACGTCGATGTAACCGGTTTGCAAAAGGCGCAGGCTGGTTTCCAGGTCCTTCCAAAAGCCCTCCACGGTGGTTGAAGGGGTTTTGGTGGCAATAAATATCTTCTCCCGCACATCGGCCAGGGCCAGGCCCATTTTCTCCTCACTGTCGCTGTAGGAGCGGGCGGTGTCAAAGAAATTTACGCCGGCCTCGTAGGCTTTACGCAGCAGTTTGCCGGCGTATTCCGCGCTTACCCGCTGGATGGGTAACGCCCCAAAAGCGGTTTTGTTGGCCACAATACCTGTGCGGCCCAGTGTTACGGTTTTCATTCTGATTCCTCCTTCTGGAAATTGGATCTATTTTACCTTTTTCGCTTTTTCCTGTTTTGCGTCTAAAAAATCCCTCACGTAAAAGACAATATACCGTGAAAGGGCAGGGCCCCACGCATGGGCGCCTACCAGGCTGGTATACTACCCCAGGGGGTAAGCCCGGCGGCGAACACCGTGCCGGACAGAGAGCCGTCCCCAAAGGAAAAATAACCCGCTAACAGCACCAGCATCCCGGCAATCCACACGATACCGCCCCCTGACGTTTTTTAATGATACCACATGAACCCTATTCCAAGTCAAGGGATTAAAGAATATTTTTTGAAAAAATGAGATATTTCCCCCCGCAAAGGGGTATTATGGGTGAAAAGCTTTTCAGGCCACGGCAGAAGGGAGGGGCGCTATGACAGCAGAAGAATTTGCCGGGTATGCCGAAGGGTACGGCGACACGGTCTACCGGGTGGCGTTCAACTGCTGCAAAAACGCCGCCGACGCCGAGGACATCATGCAGACCGTGCTGCTAAAACTCTACCGGGAAAAGACGGCCTTTGCGGGCAGGGAGCACGTGAAACACTGGCTCATCCGGGTCACGGTGAACGAGAGCCGCAAGCTTACCCGCTCGGCCTGGTTCCGCAAACGGGCGCCCCTGGAGGAATATGCCGGCACGGTAGATTTTCAGGCCCCGGAGGAAAGCCGGTTGTTTTTGGCGGTGATGTCCCTGCCCAAAAAGTACCGGGTGCCGCTATACCTTTACTATTACGAGGGCTACCCGGTCAAAGAGGTGGCCGCCCTGTGCGGGCTGAACCCTTCCACCGTACAGACCCGGCTGCAACGGGCCAGGGAGAAACTGAAACAGATGTTGACAACGCAAGAGGAGGACTCATAATGGAATTTTACCCCGATCTCTACAAACGTGCTTTTTCCAGGCTGACTGCCTCCCCGGAAAAAATGCAGGAGGTGTTTCGCATGACGGAAAACAAACGGAAACCTAAACTGGCCAAAAGAGCGCTGGTAGCGGCTGCGATCGCCGTGATGGTGGTGGCCACCGCCATAGGCGCCAACGCCGCCTCGGGCGGGAAGATATTCAGCCGGGTGACCGGCTTGATAGAATACGCCCAAACAGGCTCTGTTACGGGCAGCCAAAAATGCCTGATCCGCATGGAGAACGACTATGGGGAAGAGATAGAATTCCTGGCGGAAAAGGTGGAGTACTACCCGGAACGGGGCGTACTGCGGGCTTATTTTTCCCCGGTAAATGGCGGGCCCGAATGGCTGGAACTGGACGTGGACAGGGAATTCCGGCAGTATGACAGTTTCCAGGAAATGCAGGCAAAGGCCGGCACCATCACCGGCACCGCCGGGGAAAACGGTGGCCACTGGAGCCTGGAACAGGCCCCGGCCAAAGGCAAATAGGACACGGTTTCCGGTGCGCGTACAGGGGATTGCGTGCAGCCAGCAGGCCATAACATTCGGAAAGGCCGGGTATACCTCTTGGGGGTATGCCCGGCCTGCTTTGTCCTGTGTTGGCTTTATGGCTTTCGTATTGTGCATCCGCCCCCAGAATACCCGCGGGAATGGCGCCCACGGCGGCTAGACCTCTGCCTGGGCTACCCGGGCCCGTAGCGCTTTTGTTTTTATCCCCTGGGCGGTAAACATCTGCTCGTGCTCGGTGATTACATTCTCCGGATCTTGTAGGGCGTGTAGGTCGGTGGTATCAAAGAACACTTCAAACCCGGCCTCCGCCAAATAGCGCCGGGTACCCAGATACAGGCTGTCGTTATCGGTTTTAAACCATACCTCCCCGCCGGGGGCCAGCAGGGGCTTATAGCTTAGTAGCTGGCGGGTATGGGTCAGCCGGCGCTTATGGCAGCCGGCAGCGGGCCAAGGGTTACAGAAGTTAATATACAGCCTGTCCACCTCACCCGGCGCAAACAGTTCGGACAGGCGCTCAATATTATAGTAGCACAGCAGCACATTGTCCGGCTGGACATCGCCAAAGGCCGCCTGTATGTTCCGTCGGCCTACCCCTAAAATATCGTAGCTGATGTCAATGCCCACAAAGTTCACGTCCCGCCGGCGCTCCGCTATCTCCGCCAGAAACACGCATTTCCCGCAGCCCAGATCCAGATGCAGGGGCCGCCTGGCCCCAAAGGATTCCTGCCAGCGCCCCTTTTGGGCCTCTGGGTTGTCTATGTAGTAGCCGCAGGCGGCCAGTTCCGGCCGGGCCCAGGCTTTTTTCCTTATACGCATACCATTTGCCTCCCCAAATCGTGTTCCCCTGCCCGCAGGGGCATATGCTGCTATTATACCTGCCCCTGCCAACAAAATCAACCCGGAAAGGCTTGAAAGTTTCTGCCGGTTGATGTAAAATAGGGCTAGAGTCCGTTTTAAGACAGACTCTAAGGCGGCATCTACCACCCACGGCCAGCGCAATCTTACACGCTGGGGGCCGGCCGCGCCATAGGGCGCTTAGGGCCGCACCGTGCTGCCTGAACCTCAAAATGACCGAAAGGACAGTGATAGTTTGAACCGTAAAGCTTTGGCTTTAGAGGGCGGCTCTTTGCGCTGCCTGTTCACTGCCGGCGTTACCGATGTGATGATGGAGGCTGGCCTGGGCTGGCAGGGGGTGTTCGGGGTTTCTGCCGGGGCACTGGCTGGGGTCAACATTGTGTCCGGGCAAAAGGGCCGTACCGCGGAGATCAACCTCAGTTGTGTGAACGACCCCCGCTATATGGGCCTGCGCAGCCTGCTGCTGCACCGCAGCATTTTTAATTTTGATTTCCTCTTTGGAGAAGTCAGCGATACCCTGTTTCCCCTGGACCGCCCGGCTTTTGAAAATTCCCCCTGCCAGTATACGGCGGTGGCCACCAGTTGCCGCACGGGCCAGGCCATGTACTATGAAAAAAGCCAGGTGGGGGACCTGTACGCGGCCATACGGGCCAGCGCCAGCTTGCCGCTGCTCTCCCCCATTGTTCCTGTGGACGGCGAGCCCTGCCTGGATGGGGGGCTCTCGGTGTCTATCCCCTACCGCCGCCCTCTGGAAGAGGGCTATGACAGGGTGGTTGTCGTTACGACCAGGGAACACGGCTACCGGAAAGAGCCGGTTTCCCGCACCGCAGCCAGGATGTATGCCCGTGTCTACCGCAGATACCCCCGTCTGGTGCAGGCCATCCTGCATATCCCCCGCCACTATAATGCCGAGCTGGATGAGCTGGACCGCCTGGAGGCCCAGGGCAAGCTTTTTGTCATCCGCCCGCCAGAGCCTGTTACCGTCAGCCGCACCGAGCGGGACGTGGCAAAGCTACAAGCCCTCTACGACCAGGGAAAGGACACCTGCCGCCAGCTTTTGCCCTCGTTACAGGCCTTCCTGGGGGAGTAGGGTGTTGCCTTTGGAGCTCAGCCCAACAGTTTTTCCCACAGCCTTGCCAGCAGGCCGGGTTCCCGCTGGGGGGCGGTGCATCTTACCAGTACAATGTCCCCGCCGATCATTTCGATATCCCGCCAGGGGATCACCACATCCTCCTGGTGGCCCCACAGCCCAAAGAACCTTGCCCGGCCGTAAATGACCAGCGCGGTGACTGCGGCTGTGTGGGTGTCTATTTCCACATCGCACACAAAGCCCAGCCGCCCGCCGTCCTTCACGCTGATGACCTCTTTGCGGCGCAGATCGGCCATTCTGCTGCTCATAAATATCCCCCCTGCGGTTTTTGCCATATATATGCCCGCGGGGGTGAATATATACCAAAATTCAAATAAGAAAGAAGGCAGAACCATGAACATCTGGCATGACATCTCCCCCAAGCGCATTAAAAGCGACGACTTCTATGCTGTCATTGAGATTACCAAAGGCAGCAAGTCTAAGTATGAGATGGACAAGGAAACCGGCCTTTTAAAGCTGGACCGGGTGCTGTACACCTCTACCCATTACCCGGCCAACTATGGGTTTATCCCCCGCACCTATGCCAATGACGGCGACCCCCTGGACGTGCTGGTACTCTGCTCGGAGAACATTATCCCCATGTCCTTGGTGCGCTGCTATCCCATTGGGGTGATCATCATGGACGACGGCGGCGCCGAGGATGAAAAGATCATCGCCATCCCCTTCGACGACCCCACCTACAACAGCTATAAAAGCATCTCCCAGCTACCGCCCCATATTTTTGAGGAGATGCGCCACTTCTTTAAGGTCTACAAACAACTGGAAAGCGACAAGTTTACCGAGATCAGTGAGGCCAGGGGCCCGGAGGACGCCAAGGCGGTGATTGACGCCTGCCTGGACAGGTACTTAAACGATTTTTGCAAGGCATAAAAGGCATAATATAGACAGGAAGGGCAGGCCCCACGCCGGGCTTGCCCTTCCTGTTTATTTTCTTTTTTATAGATTAGCCGGGCCCAGTGGCTTACGCCCTTATCTCCGCCTTGATCTTCCCCAGCGCGCCTTTTTCCAGCCGGGAAACCTGGGCCTGGGAGATACCCACCTGGCCGGCTACTTCCATCTGGGTGCAGCCATCCAGAAAGCGCATGGAGAGGATGCGTTTTTCCCTGTCGCTGAGATTGTGGATGGCCTGCTTGATGGCCAACTCCTCCAGCCAGTCCTGGTCGTCCCCGTCCCCCACCTGGTCCATGATATATACCGGGTCGCCCCCGTCGGAGAAGGTGGGCTCGTACAGGGACACCGGCTCCACAATGGCCTCCAAAGCCACCACAATGTCCTCCCGTTTCATCTCCAGTTCCCCGGCAATCTCCTCTACCGTAGGCTCCCGGCCGTTTTTGGCGGTCAGGCGCTCTTTACACTGGATGGCCTTATAGGCTGTGTCCCGCATGGACCGGCTTACCCGCACGGAGTTGTTGTCCCGCAAAAACCGCCGTACTTCACCGATGATCATGGGCATGGGCGTATCTTGGGGAAAAACTATATTTTGCGGTAAATGGCCGGTTCTACGCAACATATTCTGTTTCCCCGCCCTTCCCTTTCTCTTTCAAGAAGGTGTAGAAGATCTCCACCCTGTTTTTGTGGATGATGATACGGTCGATGCAGTCCCGCAGTATGGCCTGGCGCTCCTGGGCGCTTAGCATCTCCCAAGCCGACCGGATGCTGACCACCTGTTCCCGGATCAGGCCAATATGCCTGGCGCGGGCATGGGTTTCCTCTTCCATAATCCGTTGTTCCCGGAGCAGGGCTAGCTGGCGCTTGTTCTCCTCAATGGTGTCCAGCAGCATTTCGTTGCCGTCTACGGCGTAGAGGTTATATAGGCGCTTGACTTTGGCCTCTGTCTGGGCGATCTGGCTTTCCAGCTCCTGGAGGGGGTCAGCCGGCGGGGCACAGCCCTCTTTTTCCGGCTGCTCCAGGTTGGCGGAGATGTTGAATAGGTCCTGTATCACCAGGCCCTCGATCTGGTCTGCCCAGCAGGGCTCCGAACTACAGGCGTCCGCGCGTTTCATATGCGGCTTGGACTTGTCTTTGGAGTAGCAGTACAGCTTGCAACCGCCCTTGCCCCACTTTACATACCGCATCCGCGCGCCGCACACGCCGCAATATACCAGCCCGGCCAGCAGGTGGGTGCCTTTGGTTGGCACCCGGCTCTTTTCAGCGCGCTCCCGCATTTTGATCTGGGTCAGGTTGTATATCTCCGCAGAAATAATCGGTTCGTGCAGGCCTGGGTACTCCTCACCCTTATAGCAGATCACCCCGGTATTGCTTTTACGGGCTAGAATCTGGGTAACGATCCGGTCATAGCGCAGGCCCAGCATATGGGCGATTTTCTGGGCGGAATATCCTCTCAGGTACAGGTCATACATCTTACGCACCTGTTCAGCCTGTTGCTCATTGGGCACCAGGATCCCCCTGTTTCGGTCATAGTCATACCCGTAGGGGACACCACCGCCGCCCATCCAGTAGCCCTGCTTGACCCGCTCCAGCATACCCATACGGGTACGCTGGTAGATGTTTTCCCGCTCCAACTGGGCGAAAGCGGACAGGATCCCGATCATGGCCCGGCCGTAGGGCGTGCCGGTGTCAATATTCTCGTTGAGAGATACGAACGCTACGTTATGGGGGATAAAGACGTCCTCGATCAGGTATAGGGTATCCTTTTGGCTACGGGAAAGCCTGTCCAGCTTGTAGACCACCACGGCGCTGACTTTCCCGCTCTGCACGTCCCCAATCAGCCGCTGCATCTGCGGCCGGTTTAAATTGCTCCCGGAAAAACCGGGATCGATATACAGTTGATAGTTTTCCCACCCCAGGGCCCGGCAATAGGCTTCCAGCCGCTCTTGCTGGGCCCCGATGGAAAAGCCCTCCTCCGCCTGCGCCTCCGTTGAAACACGGATGTACAGCACACGGAATCGGGTTTCTAACGCTTGATTTGGCTTGTTTGCCACGTTTGCTCCTTTCCGAAAATGCCCTCTGCAAGGCAACTCCAGTATACCATTTGCCGGGGGGAAAATCAATGGAGGGATTTCCCAAGGGGATGGTTTTCCCGTTTGGTTTTTGATGTGTCTATGAGCCGGTGCTGTAGGCCCTTCAGCACCATGACCACGCCGGGGTTGTCCACCTTCATGGCGGGCAGCTTTTCCCCTTGATAGGGCTCGTTGTTGATATAACGTATAACGGCCATGTCCATGGTATCACCTCAACAACCAGTATGGCCTGTTTCTTGCTGTATAATCGGCCCACGCCCCGGCCTTTTTCCAAGGCTCCGCTATGAGGGGACGCAAAAAGCCGCCCCATCCTTATGGGCGGCTTGCCTTTATGATCACTTTACAAGTCTACTTTCCCCTTTGCTGGGAACTATCCTCTCCCGGACTTTCGCCTGCCTGAAAAAACGGGAACTTCCCAACCGGCAGGCCTCTCGGTTATATTCCGCCCAAGGTGTTGCTTTGGATGGGCCCGGGTTCCCCGTGGCCTGGGAAAATGAAACTATCCGGCCCTATCCTTTGCAGGTAAGGCCTTGTGGCCGTTTCATATTGGCGCCTGTTCCCGCCGGGTAAGCGGGTGATTACCTGGCCGCCGGGGATCAGGTAATCGCCGGTAAAATAATACTTCCCGCCCACACGGATGATCTGGCTGCCCGGTGAGTGACCGGGGGCTTCTGTCAGTTCGATTTCTAGGCCTTTCCATACAAACACCTGTTTCCCGGCATAGGAAACATCTGCCTGGCAGGTATAGTTGGGGTCCGTTATTTCCCGGGCCCGTTTCTGCGTCTGCGCATCCCGGTTAAAAAAGAGGGCCTCAAAATATGCCGCAGAGTTTTTCTTGGGATCTTGGATACGTTCCCCACAGGTTTCTGAGCACATCACTTTACACTTTGCCAGGCCCCTTAGCCAGTTTACACCAGAGATATGGTCATAGTGCTCGTGGGTCAAAAGGATCAGGCAATCTGTTATCCGGCATTCCTTCATCCGCTGTTCCAGTTCCCTGGATATGCAGGGATCGACCACCAAAGCGCTTTCCCCTGTGGGCAGGAAATACATATTAGAATCGATAACCGGCATTGGGAACCTGTATATAGGGTGTTGCTCCAAATAATATGTCAAACTCAAATCCATCATCCTTTTTTATGCTTTGTGAAAGCCCAACAGTTTAATGGAAAGGCCGCCGCCTGTAAATACCGCCTCCCCATCCCCGAAAGAGAATCGCGTATTTCCGCCTGGATCGCCGGATCTCTCGATCACATAGCTTTCCCATGTGAAGGGTGTACCCTGGTATTGCAGGGAGGGCTTGCCCAGTATAGTGAATTTACCGTAATCCATCGCACGCAGGAATGCCGAGATTTTTTTAGTATCCCAAGATAGTTCCAACAGGCCGTCATTGGGTTTCTCCCAGGAAAAATGGAACTTGACATCGGCCCGGGCCGCTTGCCTGTGTCCCTTTAGCGTATGTTTCTCAAAAATATCCGTTAGGATCGTTTCAAACATTTTATGCGCTGTTCTTGCCTGCTGCGACAACAATTGGATTGCCGTCATCCTGTCATGCAGGGGAACCTTTTCCTGTAGGATAATATCCCCCGCATCCACTTTGTTCTCTACAAAATGCCATGTAACCCCCGCGGTGTTATCCTGCGAAAAAATTGTCCATGCTTCGGCATTTCTGCCTGGGTGGATCGGGAGGAGGGCATTATGGTAATTGATGATGGGGAACCGGCTTATCAGGGGATCTTTAAAAAGATATATATTGCTAATGCTAAAAATTATTTTTGGATTGGCCTCTAATACCCTTTTTTCAACATTGGCATCCACCTCTGCATACTCCGCATGATCGATCTTGCGGATCTGCTTTTCTAATGCTGAAATACCACTTATCTTTTTTTCAAAGACAAATATCTTGCAGCCGGAAAATCCCCTTATCGATTGTATGCATTTCCTAACCAAAGAACCTGAACCAAATATAGCAATGCTGTCAGAATTATTTAAGTATAATTCCATGACATATCCTCTTATCTATAAATTTCTGCTTAGTTTTAGCCTGTCTATTTTACCGTTTGTATTCCTCGGCAATTCTTCCATAAAAACGAACTTCCCCGGTATCATATATTTAGGCAGGGCTGCCCCAATCTCTTTCCGCAAGGCTGCGTTTTCCAACTGTGCCGCGGCTTCGTAGAAAAAGACTATCTCCTGTTTTTCACGGTTATAGACTGCGCAGCCATTTTTTACCAACTGTAGCGTGTTGATGATTATATGCTCTATTTCGCCTAATTCGATACGCTTACCATGATGCTTAATCAGCGTATCATTTCTCCCTTTAAAAATGATCTCCCCCAAATCATTCACATATACGATGTCACCTGTACGGTAAATCAGTTCTGGATAAGCCTGGTTCAACGGATTTTGTACAAATGCCGCTTTCGTCTTTTCCGGGTTATTATAATATCCCATTGCTAAGGAAGATCCGCGCACACATAACTCACCTTCTTCACCGGCAGCAGCAGGACGGTTCTCTTTATTTAAAATCAGAACGTCCGTATTCCGGCATGGGTAACCAATCGGAATAGGCTCATCCTCTCGCAGTTCCCGGTCAACAATGTAGTAGGTACAGTCCACCGTGATCTCAGTTGGCCCATACAAATTGACAAAAGTAGCCTGGGGTAGGTGGCTGCGCCAGTAATTAAACTGCTTGGTGGGGAAAACTTCGCCGGCAAACCACACCATGCTGACATTAGGTAACGGGATACGGGAGAGGATGTTCATATTGGCGATATTCACCATCAAAGTTGGTACCCAGAAAAGGTAAGTTGCCTTATATTCATTTAATAGTTCCAGCAGTTTGACCGGGAAAATCGTATAACTCTCCGGCACTAGAAGCAGTGTGCAACTATGCATAAGCATAAGGCAGAATTCGTAGCTAAAATGGTCAAATACAATGGGGGCAATACTACCCAATATCTCTTCCGCCCGTAGGTGCAGGGTTTCTATCGCCCATGTAGTATAATCTATAAAACTGCGGTGGTTTAGTACCACGCTCTTAGGCGTCCCGGTAGAACCGGAGGTGTTGATCAGGCATAGCGGGTCGGTATCGATAATCTTTTCCTGCACACTTAGCAAAAGGTTGGTGTCACCGCCTGTTTCATCTGGGAAATCCACATCCAGGAAAACAGTTTTTTCGGCAGGCCAAACTGCAGCAAGTTGCTTACTATGCGCCTGATCTGTTATAACACATAGAGGCTGCACCAACTCCAGGATATTACTGATACGCTGCGCGGGTGTTTTTATATCCAGGTTCATATACGCATTGCCAGAATAGATGATGGCCAAGTCTGCGGTGATGCTTTCAATGCTTTTGGGTAGGAAAACTGCGATAGGCTTACAGAACTGCTGCTTTAGATAGCGGCACAAATAAGCAGCAACTTCTTTCGCCCTGCTTTCCAGCCCGGCAAAGGTAAGCCTCCTGTTCCCATCCAGTACTGCCACTTTTTGGGGGGAATTTTTTACAGTTTCCTCAAAGTATTCCAAAAGAGATTTGATCATAAATATTCCACCATCCTTTTCGCAGTTTTCACAAAAGAGTTACCACTCTGTTTTCCACGTAGAATAACCAGGAGATCAAAGCTTAAAACTCCAGCTTTGCCGTCAATCCATGAATTCCACCCGTGAGTTTCTAAAGCATTACTCCATATAAGCCAATATATCACCCACTGTATTTAATGCCTTTATTTCTGCCCCGGTAATCGTCTTATTGAAACGTTCATCCAGCATGACAATCAGGGTGAGTGCCGAAATGGAGTCCCATTCATCCAAGTCATCCAGTACCGTTTCGGCCGTAAGCACCCCTTCCTCCACGTCGAGGGTTTCTTCGATAAGCGCCATCTTTTCATTCAGTTCCATTGTAATTCCATCCTCCATATAAGCCAATATATCGTCCACTGTGTTTAATGCCTTTATTTCCGCCCCGGTAATCGTCTTATTGAAACGTTCATCCAACATGACAATCAGGGTGAGTGCCGAAATAGAGTCCCATTCATCCAAGTCAGCCAGTACCGTTTCGGCCGTAAGCACCCCTTCCTCCACATCGAGGGTTTCTTCAATAAGCGCCATCTTTTCATTTAGTTCCATTGTAATTTCATCCTTTCAAAAATGCAATTTAATACTGGCACCGAGCATGGGCACATACTATTCTCCGCCCCACCCTGAATACCATACGAAGGCATCAGTTGAATTTGTTATAGGTCACACCGTCGTCAAACCTCTCGCTGACCTTTATTATGGGAAAACAGCTACTCGGATTCACTGTAACAGCCACGATCCCTAAGGAAAGGCCGATTCCAAACCCACAAGTTAATATTTGGCTGGATATTTTTGCCGATGGATGTTTTGTATAGTGCTCGCAAATTGCTAATGGCACGGAACCGCAGCCTGTGTTCCCATAGTCTACTATAGGCAGAGGGATTTTTTCCTGTGGGAATTTAATTTTCCGCGCAAGGTTATTGATAATCAAGCGATTTGCCTGGTGACAGGCAAGTATTTCATAATCGTCATAGCTGACATTAAAGTGTTCACAGAAATCCTGAACCAGTTGAACAACCTCTCTCAAGGAGAATCGCATGACCTCCAGGCCGTCCATATAGAGCCTGCCGTTCAGTTCAGCGGCCCTCTGTAGTCCCAGTTCCTCCGCCATCATCCAGAATGGATGCCTTTGCCCACCATAAGGCTGGATTAATACCTCTCGTTGGCTGCCTATAGAGCGCAAAAGGCCATAGGTATCCCCCTCGCCCTCACATCCTTCTAAAAGGGTGGCTGAGCCGCTATTCCCATAAAGCATGGGGATTTCTGATGGCACATATGTATTCGGCAGTTGATCTCCAGCAGATCCTGCCAGTAACAGCACCGACCGGCATCCTGTACTCAAATGCATGGCTGCCAGATATAGTCCATATACGTAAGCCGAACACCCTAGTGGGACATCATAGCAGGCGCACTCCTGGGAAAGGCCCAACCGGTCTTGAAGGACGCAGGCTGTGACAGGCGCCGCATAGTCTGGACTTGAAGATGCATAAATGAGCGCATCGACCTTGCCCCTATCATAATCTGTTTCTTTCAATATTTTCTCAGCTGACGCACAACACAAGTCAGAAGCTGTCACGCCGTTTCGATGCGATGCATATCTTCTTTTAACCCCTGTAGATTTGATAAACTTGTCTACGTAAGTTTTATCAAAAAGTTTTGCATACTCCTCCGTGTATTCCACATCATCCGGAACCGCACAGGCAACAGCTTTAATTTTAATGTTTTGACATTTGAAAAAAGGCATATCTCACACTCATTTCATTTTCAAATACTCATATCCTTGGCATTGTAATCTTAGCACACATATCCTGGGATGATAAACTGGTCAAAGGCCCGACCTGTCCACTTGATTCCAAACATATCATGTACACGTATCGACTCGGTATTTCTCGTGGCTATCCAGCCATAGCCTTGCGGCCTTGAAGGGGAAATCATCTTTCCTTCATCATTGTAGCTATCTTTCAAAGCATCAATAAAAAGCGCCGTAACATATATATTCGATGCAAATCCTGACTTCGCGGCTACAGCGCCTCCACTTATGCTATTGTTCAGCCAAATAGCTAATACTTCACCTTTTTTATCGACTAAAACTCTAACTAGGCCCCTATCCCTTTGCTGCTTTCTTTCTTCTAACGTATAGAATGACTGGCTATAAAGGTCTATTCTCTCCCGATATATTCTTTCAAATTGCAAAAGCTGCTCATCGTCAGGGGCGCATATATATGTCCCTTCTTTTTCCATTACTTTCTGTATGGTACGATGATATGTATCATATTGCGCTTTTGACATTTTATTACAGAATTCACAAGCCCGATAGGTTTCATAGAAATGCGAAAAAACAGCCTGCGATAAAAGCTGCCTGAACTTTTCCTGCTGGTTTGTCATCCTCCCTTCGGCATAGACAAGTTCTATCAAAATAGATCTCTCAAGCTTGTGTATTTGCAGCCTTCTCTCCAAGTCAATATGCAAATGTAACCGCCAGTATGCCCGCTGATCTTCCACAAAGCCCGCTCCACTTTCTAGGGACATCAGATATAGGAGGTTCAGACCTATTAGCCTTTCAACTTCATCACGCAGCATATAAGAGTTTGTAAACAGCCTATGTGTTGCGTTTTGCTTAGCCTTCTGTATGGCGGAACTATATTCACTAAAATTTCTGACAGGCTTTATAACACCTCTGTCAACAAGTACATCTATACGCCTTTTACGCACTTGTCTTTCCAGGATTTCCAGTTCAGTTTTACACATATCAAATCTCCCCACAAATTGACGTGACAAGAGCATACATTGCATCAACAGATTCAAAATTTTCCGGCACCATACTCTCAACTGGGATGCTAATTTCAAACTCTTCTTCCAGCCTGTCAATAATTGTTACAATATCGAAGGAATCAATATATCCGTCTGTAACCAGATACCTTTCCTGTTTTAAATCGGTTTCAGAAATAATGCTGCTTATCACTTCGTACATTCTTTCCATAGTACAATTCCTCCTTATGCTATCGCACACTTACAATACATTATATGGCCCCATAAAGTGCCCGCCTAAAACTACAAGCCGCTGTCCGGTTATCTTGTTACTCATGTCACTTAAGAAGAATATGGCAGCATTCGCAATATCCTCTGGCTGTATAACTCCAAGCGGATACATCTCCTTTAATTTGTCTTCTGTATTCGAGGCAAAAAAAGCCTCGCTGGCAGGTGTTTTTGTTGCCCCTGGCAGGATAAGGTTCACCCGAACCCTTCGTTTTTCGAGTTCGCGTGATGCTACCATGCTCAATGTGTCTAAAGCCGCCTTACTGCTGCCATAGCTGCTTTGCCCTTTATCCGGAACGATACTGGCCTGTGATGAAACCGCAGCAATAGCCCCTCCATCGTTGAGAACTTTCCGTGAACAAAACTCCTTTATAAGCGCAAAATATGATAGATAGTTTACCTTTAGCATTTCATCCACGCCTTCCAGAGTTTCTGCCCGAATCGGCCTATTAATAGACGTTCCCGATGCAAAAACGGCCCCATCAAAGCGCACATCATCTATTTGTACGCAATCCTTGACAAATTTTCCAATTCTATTCAAATTCTTCAAGTTAAAGGGCATAATATGATGCCCCTTTCCCTCCATTTGAGAGAGAGTTCTATTCAGCCTTTCTTCATTCCGGCCATTAAGGATCACTCTTCCACCAAATTTACTGATAAGAATTGCAGATGCCTGGCCAATCCCAGAAGACGCACCTGTTACCAGATATTTTTTCCCTTCTATGCCAAAATTCACATCTCTCTTCCCCTCTCTTAAAAGCGCACATCGTTATTAAGCCAGTCATCTAAAAATCGCCAATCTCTGTCCCCACCGTACGAAACGCAAATCCATAACAATCTGTTTCTCAACCAATGCAGCGACGTTTACACGGGCACTTTTCCTTTATGAACCCGTAGAAATTCAGCCTGTTTCCTCCTCAAAAATCCATTTCCCTTGCGGGATTACCAAAGACACGTTTACCTTTTTTCACCCTGCGAAGGACTACGCTACCAATTCCTACAAAGGCTTCATCTTCGATGTTTGCGTGCGGGGCAATTACGGCATTTGAGCCTATAAATACACCGGAACCGACAACAACATTACCCAACACATAACACATACCAGATACGGTTGAAAAATCGCCTATCCGCACATCATGACCAAGCCCACTTCCTAACATGGTAACATAGTTCCCTATTGTAACATTTACAGACATTGAGAAACCGCCGTATATTACCACACCATCTCCAATTTTATTAAATTCCCCCAAATTGGCATATGGGTGGATTACACTTTCAAAAACTGCACCGCGCTGCAACAACATAGGCACCAACTTCTGTTTCGCCTGGGGCGACGCGATAGCCATCACCAGTGCCTCATTCTCCTTCGGTTCATATCTCTGTATTGTTCCTACCACGCCGTAATCACACGCTTTTCCTTCCAACGGGTTCTCTGTATCGTCCAAAAAACCTTTAATATTCCATTTGGGACCTTGGATCTGATGAATTTCTTTAATGATTTGTAACACTTCTCGCCCGCAGCCACCTGCACCTACAATATAAATATCCTTCATTCACAGCACCATACCTTCCGCAGCAAATTCGCATAGCAAAATCACCTCTGTAAATCGAAAAACACACGGAGTATTCCAATCAGTTAATTACCAATAGCTTATTCTCCACATACGCATACAGAACGGTTTCAGTAACGCCAAGTCCATGTTGCCGTATAGCAAGCGTATAGTTGGGACACAGCTTTTTAATTCTAAGTGGGATACAGAACATATCTATGGGCAGATGGTATATGCAGATGGCTAGTTTCGGTTTGTCACGTTTGATCACATATTCCGCGCCAGAAATCATCTTCAATTCAAATCCCTCAATGTCCGCCTTTATAAGCGAAACATTTTGCTCTCCGAAAAACTCATCAATGGAAAAAACCGGGATACCGCCCTGTTCCACCTCAGTACCAAAAGATAGAGTCATGGCAGACAGGTCCACGTTTTTCTCTAACTGGATATCCTCAAACTCTTTGTCAATTTGATAGTTTCTATCTCCAACTCCAGCATTCAACAATTCAAACTTTATATCGGGTAGCCCCCACTCTTTCTTTAGTCTATCCACACGTGCAGACAACGCCTTATATTGGCCCTGCATTGGCTCAAACGCATAAATTTTCTGAAATAGCCCCATTTTTCTGTCAAGATACGTCTCTATTGTATCACCGACATACGCACCACAATCCACAAATACTTCATCTAAGTTGATGCTTAAGAATTCAGGCAGGCAGAAATATTCGTCTTCCTGTACATATTGAAAATCCGGCTCCACTAAAGCCATTCGTAACAATATCATATGGGCATAGGTAGCTTTTGAAAAATCATCGTGCAATAAATCAAATACTTCCATAATTTCCTGGGCATGTAGACAATAGTAATAACCCCAGAAAGTAAAAATCTCCGCACCTTCTATGCGCATATCTTTCAGTCGTTGAAAGGAATGCCTGCAATTTGCATCGTCTATACGCGTATGTTCCCCGCATATCAGGATTAAGCAGCCTTTACAAGTTTCAGCTGCCTCTCTTAAAGGAATGACCAGTTTTCTATTTATCAGTTTTTGTCTTGAGCTTGAGCTAGATTCATCCTCAATAAAGTAATCCGGTATAATCCGTTTCCCTCCACTTTCCATACGGCAAAAAGCCTCTCTTGCTAATGTTTTCCGTAGCAACTGGTAATTACCATAAAGAGCAATCTTTTGGGAACAACCAGAAAAGCGGCCTAAGGCATTAGACAAACCTGCCCTTATGGTGTCTACATCAAATTTTTCCATGGCTAACATCCTTTACATCATAGATTCTATCAATTTCAGTGCGAATTTTCATAGATTAATGCATAATAATCGTTATACGCCCCGGAAACGATATCGTGCCACCAGGGCCGGTTATCGAGGTACCATCGGAGGGTCCGCTCGAGGCCGTCCTCAAAGCTTACCAGAGGCAGCCAGCCCAGTTCCTTGTAAATTTTCGCCGGGTCAATGGCATACCGCCGGTCATGGCCTTTGCGGTCGGCCACATATCGTACCAGGCTTTCCGGCTTGTCCAGCCTGGTGAGGATCCGTTCCACTATGTCTATGTTCTTCCACTCGTTGTGCCCGCCCACGTTGTATATCTCACCAACCCTGCCCTCCCGCAAAATTAGTTCGACCGCCCGGCAGTGGTCCTCCACAAACAGCCAGTCCCGCACGTTCAGGCCATCTCCGTACACGGGCAGCGGCTTATCCTCCAGCGCGTTTATCACCATCAACGGGATAAACTTCTCCGGGAACTGCCGTGGCCCATAATTGTTGGAACACCGGGATACCGTAGCCGGCAAACCGTAAGTCCGCACATACGATTGCACCAGCAAATCTGCCGCGGCTTTGGACGCGCTGTAGGGCGAACTGGTGTGCAGCGGTGTGCTTTCGGTAAAGGACAGGTCTGGCCTATCCAACGGCAAATCACCGTAAACCTCGTCTGTCGAAACCTGGTGGTACCGGCCCACGCCGTACTCTCGGCAGGCCTCCAGCAGTGTGGCCGTACCCATCACATTGGTCTGTAAGAACACCTCCGGGCCGGTAATCGAGCGGTCTACGTGCGTTTCAGCGGCAAAGTTTACCACGCACTCCGGATGCTCACTTTTGAACAACTCAAGCACCAGATTCTTGTCACAAATATCGCCTTTTACAAACCGGAAATGGGCGGCATCCAGCACGGGCTTTAGCGTGGACAGGTTCCCCGCATAGGTCAGCTTGTCCAGGCAGACTACCCTGTCCCCCGGGTGCCTATCCATCCAGTAGAATATGAAATTCGAGCCGATGAAACCTGCTCCACCAGTCACCAGCAAGGTCATGGTACGCACCGCCATTCCGTATGATTATCGTAGGAACCGCCCTTCCGCTACGCCTTTTAAGTGCTCGCTGTAGGGCGCTTTGCCATACATGGCCGCAGCTTTTAAGAGATCCTCCCGGCCGATCCATCCGGCGTAATAGGCGATCTCCTCCGGCGCGGAAATGACCACGCCCTGGCGTTCCTGCACCGCCTGCACAAATACTGCGGCGTCCATCAGGCTGCCTATGGTGCCGGTATCCATCCAGGCGAACCCCCGGCCCAGGATCTGCGCCTTCAGCCTGCCCGCCTGCAAATACAGCCGGTTCAGGTCCGTGATCTCCAGTTCGCCACGCTTTGACGGGCGCAGTTTCTTTGCCATCTGGCAGGCCCGGCTATCGTAGAAGTAAAGCCCCGTAACCGCATAGTGCGATTTGGGGTTCTCGGGTTTCTCTTCCACGCCCACAACCTGGAGCCCCGGACCCAGCTCTACCACCCCAAACCGCCTCGGGTCCCGCACATAGCAACCAAAAATGGTGGCATAGCCTGATTCTGCGTTGCTGATTGCCTCCTGCAAGTTCGCCGAAAACCAGCCGCCATAGAAGATGTTGTCACCCAAAACCAGGGCACAGGGTTCATCCCCTACGAACGCCTCACCAATAAGGAGCGCCTGGGCGATCCCCTCCGGCCTGGGCTGCGCGGCATAGCTTAGGCAGATGCCGAACTGCCTGCCATCCCCCAGCAAATCCCGGAACCTGGGCAGGTCTTGTGCCGTTGAGATGAGTAAAATGTCCCGGATCCCCGCCAGCATCAGGGTGGACAGCGGGTAGTATATCATGGGCTTGTCGTATACCGGCAGCAGTTGTTTGGAAACCACTTTTGTCAGCGGATACAGCCGTGTACCGGATCCCCCGGCCAGGATTATGCCACGCATCCGGCCACCTCATTTCTTACAGGATAGGATGATGTTGCAGATCATGTCTACTGTATCCACCGGTAGTTCCGGGTATAACGGCAGGGTCAAGACCCGCCGGCTGATTTTCTGCGCTATCGGCGTCCGGCTTGGGTCGAACCGGCCTTTATAGCAGGAAAGCCCGCTGGTCAGTGGATAGAAGTACCTGCGCCCGTAGATGCTTTGGGCAGCCAGTGCTGCCAAAACCTCATCCCGGCCTGCCCCAAAGGCTTTCTCGTGAAACACCACCGGAAAGTACGCGTCATTGGGGGTGACCCCCTTTTGGACCGGGTTTAGCTGGATGCCCGGAGTGCCTTCCAGCCTCTCACGGTAGCGCTCCGTGGCCCTCCTGCGCCCCGCAGTATTTTCGTCCATATGGCGCAGGTTGCATAGGCCCATAGCTGCCCGGAACTCGTCAAGCTTGGCGTTGCCGCCGGTTTCACCGGCATCCCCCTGGCCGTCCAGGCCAAAGTTGCGCAGCCGCCTTAACCGCTGGCCGAGCCCTTCTTCCCGGTAGGCCACCGCGCCGCCCTCAATGGTATGGAAAACCTTGGTGGCGTGGAAACTGAAACAACTGGCGTCGCCGTAATTTGCGATCCCCCTGCCTTTATACTTTACACCAAAAGCGTGGGCAGCATCATAGACCACTTTCAAGTTATACTTTTGGGCGACAGCCTCAATCTCCTCTACCGGGCAGGCATTCCCGTACACGTGGACCGGCAGGATCGCCGCTGTTTTCTCTGTGATGAGGGATTCGGCCTTACTGGCGTCAAGGGTGAAGTGGACGGGGTCAATGTCGCAGAAAACCGGCTTAAGGCCACAGCGGACGATGGCATGGGTGGTAGACGCGAAGGTGAAGGGGGTGGTGATGACCTCGCCGGCCAGCCCCATGGCCTGGAGTGTTAATTCCAGGGATAGATGGCCGTTGGTGGTCAGCTCCACGCCATTTGCCCCCAGGAACCGCTGCAAGCCCATGCGGAGTTCCTCGTGTTTCCCTCCCATATTGGTGAGCCAACGGCTTTCCCACAACGGACGGATTTCGGCGCAGTATTCTTCATATGTCGGCAAGGCCGGGCAGGTAACATTTATTGCTCTGTCCATGTTCAGTCTACCGCATCACAAAGGCGCCTCATAAAGGCCTCCTTATTCGCCTGTGGGGAGGTAGTCGGCCTGCCCAGGTCTGGCCTGCTACCAAGAGCAGCTTTGACCTCCAAAAAGGCTAACCCCCCATCCTGCCGGAGGACGTCCAGCGCCTGGTCTAACTGGAGGATATCCCCTGCCGCCATTGCGCTTTTATAACCGCAAGCCAGCGCAACCCCCGGCAAATCCACCCTTCCCGCTGCCGTAGGCATCCCGCCAACGGTTTCGTGGGCCCCGTTGTTGATGACAATATGCCGCAGGTTCGGCGGGTTTGCCGCGCCAATTACCGCCATCGCCCCCATATGCATCACTGCCGCGCCGTCACCGTCAATACACCACACTATCTCCCCCGGCCGCTGTACGGCTATTCCCAGGGCAATAGACGAACTATGGCCCATGCTGCCTACCGTCAGGAAATCCCGCCCATGGTTTTGGCCTAACCGCTCCCGCAATTCGAACAGTTCCCGGCTGGCCTTACCCGTGGTGCAAACAATGGGGGCGTCCCCTGTAACCGCCACAATATGTTCTAATATCCCCTCGCGCCCCATAACATACCCGTTGCCATAATCCGGCCTGCCGCCATGGGTAAGCGCCCCTTTGCGTACCACGAAAGCCACGCTCTTGCCCTTTTCCAGCAGTGGGCGGAACCGCCCCATTGCCGTGGCGATGTCCCCCTCTGTACTCTCCGGGCCAACCACAAGGTATGGTATCTCCATGCAGTCCAACAGTTTTAAGGTGATTTCTCCTTGAAACGCGTGCTGGGGCTCATCCTTCACGCCCGGCTCGCCCCGCCAGCCTACTATGAAAATGGCCGGTATGCCATATACCCTTTGGTCCAGCAGGGACGCCACCGGGTTGATGGCATTCCCCTCCCCGGAGTTTTGCATATACACGGCCCCTACCTTGCCAGTTGCCAGGTGGTATCCCGCCGCCAACGCCACCGCGTTGCCTTCGTTGGCGGCAATTATATGGTGCCGCACGTCCTGCCCAAACCGGTCCTGCAAGTAATTGCAAAGCGCTTTTAGCTGGGAATCCGGCACCCCAGTATAAAAGTCCACGCCCATAGCGGCTACAAATGCTTTCACGTCCATACTGCGCACCCCTCTAATATCTGGTGGTATAGTAGGCTTATCGCGCCCATATCCAGCGGTACCGGGTTATTCCTTAAGCGCTCTGCGTTTACGGAACCCGTGAGTACCTCATAATCCCCTGGGGATGGCCTTGGTATACCCAAGCCCAAACCCGACACCATGCTTTGGAATTTGGCAACTGCATCTTCTACCGTATCACAGCCAAAGGCTTTTGCAAGCCTGCAAAATACCGCATACAATCCCGGGCCGCTTTGCCTGTCCATATACGGCCACAATGCGGCATTACACAGCGCCGCCGCGTGCCCATGGGCAATACCATATAGCGTGGTAAGTTTATAGCTCATGGCATGCCCCGCAGTGGTCTGGGTCAAGTTAATGGCTTTCCCCGCCAGGTATGCCGCCTGCTGCATACCCGCATTACCCGCGGATGTATTTTCCAGGTATGCGCCCATATTCGACAGCACACCCTGTATGGCCTGAAAGGCATACCCCCTGCTTTCCTCTGTAGCCTTTACCGACCAGAAACTCTCCATCCCGTGGCAGAGAGCATCCAGCATAGAGGCCTTGCGGTGGTATGCCGGCAGGGTCTTTAACAGGGACGGGTCGAACAGCACCACATCCGGCAGGCAGGTTGCATCGCTTACGGATGTTTTCTCCCCATCACGGTAGACCACCGCAAAGTGGGTGGCCTCGCTGCCGGTCCCGGCCGTGGTGGGGATGGCAATGAGGGGCACACCGGCGCCTGACCAGAATCTTACACACTTGGCCACGTCCAGCGCACTGCCCCCTCCCAGGCCTACGACGCAATCACAGCCTTCCTCCCGAAAAAAACTTGTAGCCTGCAAAGCAGAACCGTAGTCCGGGTTGGGTGCAAAACCGTTAAACGGTACTGCCTCCAACTGCTCAAAGTAACGGTACAGCGCTGTGCCCTGGGCTGACTTCCCACACACGAGGAAGGGTTTCTTTATATGCAAACCACGGAAGTATGTATCCAGTTCGCCTATATTGGCAAGCAATCCTTGTCCCATCCCCTAAATCTCCCCCGGTACCAGCCGGATGATCTGTTTAAACGGCATCAGTTCCTCATCCGCCTCCTGGGCACGCCGGCAGCGCAGGATGGTTTCCGCCGTACGCTGCATGGCGGGCACCTGGCTGCGCATCAACTGGTTGGCGTAGATGACCAGGTTCACACCCCGGGCTTTCCACTCGTCCTCTGTTACCGCGTGAAAGGAGGTGGGGACCACGACCAGCGGCGTCCCTGTATTGTTCTTGCGGAAAGCATCCACAAACGCAAAAATCTCGTCCGCCTCCTTGCGGCGGGAATGGATCATGATACCGTCCGCCCCGGCCTCTACAAAGGCAAATGCCCGGGCCAGGGCATCATCCATGCCCTGCTCCAGGATCAGGCTCTCGATCCGGGCGATGATCATGAAGTCCGCAGACTTTTGCGCCCGTTTCCCCGCCGCGATCTTTGCACTAAAATCCGCGATGGACGCCTGGGTCTGCTTGACCTCCGTACCGAACAGCGAGTTCTTTTTCAGCCCCTGTTTGTCCTCTATGATCACCGCCGACACACCCATTTTTTCCAGTGAGCGCACGGTGTAGACAAAGTGCTCTGTCAGGCCGCCGGTATCCCCGTCAAAGATAATGGGCTTGGTGGTCACTTCCGTCAGGTCGTCGATGGTGCGGAAACGGGAGGTCATGTCTACCAGTTCGATATCCGGCTTGCCTTTGGCGGTAGAATCACACAGGCTGGACACCCACATAGCGTCAAAGCTACGGGCCCCCCCGCCATCATGGATGACCGTATTCTCCACAATAAGCCCCGAAATACCGTCATGGGCCTCCATCGCCGTAACAAGCCCTTTCATGCCCAGCAGTTTCCTGAGCCGGCCCCGGCGGCTGTCCGGCAGGGACAGTTCCGCCCGGGAGCGCTGCTCCATGGCACTGTATTTTGCATCCTTTGCATAGGGGAACTCTACCAACTGCCCCCCATAGGTGGCCAACGTTTCCAGGACTTCCCGGCGCAGGGGCTCCTGGAACCCTTCCCGCCAGTCATCCCCGTGGACCACTATATCCGGTTTATGCTCCAAAAGAATAGCCCGATAGCTCAGCTCCCGCTGCTCCACCACCTGGGCCACGCCCTTTATCCCTGCAAACAGCGCCATCCGCTCTTGGCAGGGCAGCAGCGGGAACCGCTTGTAGGTGGCTACGGTTTCGTCTGAAAGTACGCCAATGGTCAACCTACCCAGCCCTGCCGCCCGGCGGATAATGGCCATATGGCCGCTATGGAGCATATCTGCCGAGAAACACATATATACGCTGCGGCTTTCCAGCCTTTCCAACGCCTCCCTGGCCTGTGTCAGGTCTTCCGGGCAGTCCACCTCCTGGCAGAGCATACTGCCTACATCCAGGGGTGCAATATGGCATTCCGCCTCATTCAGTGCGTTTTCCGCATAGCAGCCGGTCTGGCCGCCCTCACAAAACTCCACGATTTTGTCCAGCCAGACACGCCAGTCCGGCGCCTCCAGCTTATACATTGGCTGGGCTGCCACAGCGTCCTCAAAATACTCTACCCCTACTTTTACGATCTGTCCGGCCTCCAAAACCGCCTTGAAGTCCTTTTCCGGCAGTGGCTGGGCTGTGCTGACGGCCATGCAGCTACCCGCATGGTGGACGGCCTGCCAGAGCACCTCCCCCTCGAAGGCCAAATCCCCATGGAGTAACAGTATATCCCCCTCCAGGTACTCTCTGGCACAATATATGGAGTATATGTAGTTGGTTTCGCCGTATTTCTTATTCTGTACGAAGGTATATTCCAAGGGCAGGGGCAGGCCCCTGCAATACTGCTCGATGGCGTCCCCAAAGGGGCCGGTTGTGATAACCACCTCCGTGATCCCGGCGCTGGCCAGTTGTTCCATCTGGCGCCCCAGGATCGTTTCTCCCGGCCTGAGTTCAGTCAGGCATTTGGGCTGGGTTGCCGTCAGTTCCCCCATGCGTGTGCCTTGCCCAGAGTTTAAGACCAGGGCTTTCATCCTACCACCCCTTCCCCGATGCTGCCCAACTGGGCCTGTATCTGCGCCACTTCTTCATGGTCCCCGGCCCCCATCTCTCTCAGTTCCTCCAATATTTCGCCACACCCCCTGGCCTGCCCAGCCTGTAGGTAGTGCCTGGCCAGACGGATCTTCCCAAACAGGAAAGCCGGGGCCTGGCCCAACTGGGCAGACAGATTTAGGTAGGTTTGGAGGAACGCCTCCTCTGATGGGAGCGCCTTGCCCTCCAGCAGCAGGCCCGTCATAAGGTCCAGGGCGGTGATACTTGTGCTGTCCAGGATAAACCGGCAAATCTCTGTATAGGCCTCAAAAATACCCGCATCCCTTATCCCATATAGCGGTGAGCTCTCCGGGATAATCCCCAGCAGCATTTTTCCCACATCATATTGGCCCTTGTACTTGCCGGCGTCTATCAGGTTCAGCAAAAGGCTTTGCATCCTTTTCAGGTCATCCCTTAATAGGACGTCTACCAAGCCGGTTTCCTGCGCAAAGACGGAGAATTGGTCCGGAATTACCGCGCCTGCACAGCAGGGGGCAATGCCCCGTAGGGACTTTTGAAAAGCTACAACCGCCCCTTCCGGCAGATTTCCATCTGCCGCAGATGAAACCACGATGTCCTTCACTGCGGACAGCAGCACGTTGGCCCGGCCGGGGTCCGCACGGTATGTCATGGCGTCCCGGGTTAACGGATGCTCCAAAAAGCGCCCACATTCTTGTAGTTTATCCTCAGTTGAGGCAGAGTAATCCTTCAATTTCTGTACAGCATCCACCATCTCAACAAGGAAAAGCCCCTTGGCCCAATCCTCTTTTTTGGAATCCCATGCGCCAAATTTTTCCAGGAAAGCTTGCAGGGCTTTATAGTATGCCGCCTCGCTTTCTAACCTTGTGGGGTTAAACTGTTGGATCTGGCTCCCGGCATAATTGCGGTAATGCTGTAAAATGCTATTGTCGATCCCGACCCTTTCCATGCTACTCAGGTATTTTAACATTAAAATGGTGTCAGCACGCCATGACAAGCCCATATGCAGGATTTCCTCATACTCGCTTTTCATGCTTAGATATTTGTCTGTGCGCATCAACGACGCCCATCTTGCATTCGCAAATTTCCCATACTTTTCATAGTTCTGGGCAAAGCTTTCCATACTGAGGGCTACTGGCCGCGCTAATTTTCGCAAGACCCGGGAAACCTGTTCTTTCTGATAATATTGCGTTACACCCGTAAACGCAATATCCAGGCTATTCTTTTGCAAAAGATCCAAAAGCCTTTCCAAAAACTCCGGCTCCCACCAGTCATCGTGGTCCAGGCTGGCATAGTATTCCCCGGTTGCGTACTGCTCTGTCATCTCGTACTGGCACCAGCGGTTTTCCGGCAGTTGGATAAACTTGACACGGCTATCCCCCGCGGCATACTCCTTGAGAATTTCCACCGAGCCGTCTGTGCTCCCCGCGTCAGCTATAATATGTTCCCAGTCCGTATGGGTTTGCGCCTGAACACTCTCTATACATGGCTTTAGATACGCCCCGGCATTATAGACCTGGGTATATATACTCACTTTTGCCATATACTTTCCTCCAGCCTGGCCACGATCTCCTCAGGCGATTCGCTCCCATCGTTGTAGAGAATATAGTCCGGGCTTTTGGGCTCGTCAAAGGGCAGGTCCACACCCACAACATTTCTCCCACCCGTGTAAAGCCCCTTCTGGTTGCGCTTTATTAAGGTTTCGCGCCCAACTTTAATGTAAATCTCCTTATAGTTTTCGATATTCTCCCGGTTCCAAGCGCGTACGGCGCTGTACATACAAATGCTGCACACCACCACGTCTATCCCCTGGCCGGCAAGCATTTTGCACACCCGAAAGGTCCTGCTGGCGCCTTTGATCCGGGATTCGTCCGTGTACCCGATATCCTCGTTGTATACCGGCCGGATGCGGTCGCCGTCAAGCAGCACCACATTATCCTTTTGGGCACGCAAATGTGTGTAAAACAGTTCGCCTAGCGTGGTCTTACCTGCGCCGGACAGGCCGGTAAAAAAGTATACGGTTCCTTTCTTTATTTCCATGGCGGCACCTCAGTGGTAGAGCGGCTGTTCCAGGAGTTCTGGGTCCAGCTCTAACTTGGGCATCATCCGCAGTGGTTGGCCGTTTCTGTTTACATATTGCAGGCCCCGTAGCAGCAGTTGCACATTGCGTTCCCGCTTGGCCTGTATCCCGGCCATATGTGACTCCATGATCATCTTAGGGCCCTCTGAGGAATTCAAGAACGCTTTCTTGACCTCATCAAGGTTCACTATCTTG
The DNA here is from genome assembly GCF_034335085.1 of Acutalibacter caecimuris. Classification (NCBI taxonomy): domain Bacteria; kingdom Bacillati; phylum Bacillota; class Clostridia; order Eubacteriales; family Acutalibacteraceae; genus Acutalibacter; species Acutalibacter caecimuris. The sequence goes on from NZ_JAWXXJ010000017.1 coordinate 72,272, forward strand.
TCCTCCCCTAAAGCTGCCCCCTCCATTCCGCTGGGGGCTATGGAGCACAGTTCCAAAATATCAAGGGCATCCGGGGACTCAAACGCTTTCTCCCAACTCTCCCGAATAAGCCGGTCCAGCGTTGAGAACTCCTGCACCCACTGCTGGGCCCGTTCTTCATCTACCGGCTCATTCTTATAGTACTTGAAGTCATAGCCATAGCACTCGTATGCGTCACGCATAAAGTATTCAATAAACGCTCGCTCCCGGTCGTTGGCATACTCGTCATAGGTGCGGTAAACACCGGCTGTGCTGAACCCGATATCATCCGCTAAGGGCTTGCCGTCTTGCGTGCAGCTCTCCATACTTTTTGCATAGGGTATATCCAAAAATGCAGCAAGGGCCTTGAAAGTAGCTTTGGGGTTCAACTTGCCGTCCTCAAACCGCACCAGCACGCAGTCCTTAAAAAGCCTGTCCTGCCAGTCCACCATAAAACTGCGGTTCACAATGCGGGTAAATATCATATCACCCACTATATGCGCCGATTTATCATCCTTCTCCACACCATACTTGCTTAAATCTGCATTCAGCATAAAGTTGACAGTGGCCCCATAGCTGGTGGTGAAACGGCGCAGCGGGGTAAAGGTTTTGATGTACTTAAATTCCCGCAGCATGGGCAGGGCGCGTATCTTATCGTACTCAGAGGACACCAGGGTGGTGTGGTTTTTCCCGTCTATGTCCATCCGGTAGTTAATGTTATAGAAGTGGGGCTGGAAGAAAATAGCCGGGGCAATGCGTGACGCAGCGTCCGCCTTTACGGGCAGGTTCTCCTGCATTTGCAGGTAGCTGGCCACCATGATATCCTTGTCCGTCCGGTCACGAAGGCTGTACAGTTCCTCGGTGACCCGCAGGTTTTTCCAGGTGCCCTCTGCCAGTTTCCGCCGGTCTGTCAGGCTTTCCATACTTTTCCGTGTTTCTTCAATGCTCTCCTCCATGCTGAAAAGCATGATTGACGTCATTGCCAGCAGGTTGGGGTGGCTGTCGAACACCTCGTTGAAGAAGTCGCCGCCGTTATGGCTGCTCAACTGGGTATGCCAGATGATCTTGTTGACCTCCCGGATGCCGACGGGCTTAACCGTATACTGGCTGTAATCTATGCCAAAGCGCTCTTTGAAGTCGATAGGGTACTGGGCAATCTCGTCCCCTATCAGGAAAACAAATTTTTTATCGCCCAGCAGCGGGCGCAGGTTCAGCACACAGAGATGGGCGCAGAACTCCTCCCAACTGGTATAATGCAGGTATATATGGTTCTCCCTGGCCACCCATTCCGAGGGGCGCACATTGTCATTCAGGTATTCCAGTTCATATTGAGAGAACACATCCGTTGCCAGAACGGGGTTTTCCAGGTCGCCAAAAAAGTTACGGCTGATGACCTGGTTGTTGTAATTTATATAATCCCCAAAATGTTCCTTCTCCGGGTCAAAGGGCAAAAAGCCATCGTCGTCAAAGGGATAGAAACGCAGGGGGAGATCGTCAAATTTAGGAAAGCCCCGGCGGAATATGTATGGGTATTTCCCCAGGAGTTTCGTGTTTTTCTCATATCTTGACTTTTGCAGTTTGACATTGGGGGTATAAAATGCCTCTGTCATAATGTCAAACACCGTATCCCGAAATACGTTATGGTTATAAAGCCTTTGGAAATAGGTATACGCCACCTTATAATCGTCGCCCTTCCCAAATTCCATCAGGTAGGCCGCTGCCTCCATTTCGGCAGAAAAATCCTCTCCATTGCTTTCATGCAGCACCAGTGTATAGGCCTGGCAAGCCTCTTCTACGGCTTTCAGTTCCACCAATCTCCTGGCTATCTCGATTGCCTTCATATGCGGATTCCTTTCCTTAACTAACCACAGAAAGAAGGGACGGGCATCTGCCCGCCCCTCTTGTTCCGTGGGTCAAAATTACTGATTTTCCAAAAACAACCGGCTTTAAGCTTACTGCAGGAGCTGCAGGACGCCCTGGGGCACTGCATTGGCCTGGGCCAGCATCGCCTGAGCGGACTGGATCAGGATGTTGTTCTTGGTGTAAGCCATCATCTCGTCGGCCACGTCGGTATCGCGGATACCGGACTCGGCGTCGGTGATGTTCTCGGTCATAACGGACAGGTTGTTCTGGGTGTGCTCCAGACGGTTCTGGGTAGCGCCCAGCTCGCCGCGGACCTTGGAAACATAGTTGATGGCGTTCTTAACGGCCTCGATAGCATCGTCAGCGCCGCCGGCAGTGCCGATGTCCACGTTGTCAATGCCCATGGCCTTTACGTGCATATCCTTTACGTCAACGGTCAGGCCGTTGAAATCATCTGCGGTGTCGCCGATGCGCAGGCCCAGGCCCTTCTGGTCGCCGAAAGCAATCGTTGTCGACGCAAAGGCTGCAAAGGAGTCTGTGCGAACTCCGTTCGCAATCTTACCGCCGTCCACACGGACCGTAAAGGTCATGCCCTCATAAGAGCGCACGTTAGCGTCGGCTGCAGTGGTTGCCACAGAGGCGAAATTGCTGTCGCGCACAATGCGGAAGGTGAAGGAACCGCCGGTGAAACTGGCGCCGCTGATGTCGAAAGATGCAGCCTGACTGCTTCCGTCTACCCAAGATCCGTTGCTGTCTTTATACTGGATCTTCAGGCCGGTCAGGGCAGCAGAAGCACTGAGTTTCAGCGTGCCGCTAGCGGTCAGGGCAAAGTTCAGCTTGGTCGCATTAGCAGCAACGGTAGCGCCGCCGCCAGACACGTCGATGGACAGGATGCTGTTGGCGTTGCCAACGGCTGCGTCAATAGCAGAACCCAACTCACGGCCGCCAATGGTGCCGTCCAGCAGCTTAATGCCGTTGAAGTTGGCGCTGTCCGCGATACGGTCGATTTCGTCCTTCAGCTTGTCAACTTCCAGCTGCAGGTTCTCACGGTCAACTTCGTTCTCATAGGTACCGTTGGAGGACTGGGTGGCCAGGTATTTCATACGGCTCAGCATATCCTGTACTTCCTGCAGGGCGCCCTCAGCGGTCTTAACCAGGTTGATGCCGTCCTTTACGTTCTTGGTGGCAGCTTCCAGGCCCTTAATCTGGGCACGCATCTTCTCGGAAATGGCCAGGCCGGCAGCATCGTCGCCCGCACGGTTGATCTTGTAGCCGGAGGACAGTTTCTCCAGGTTCTTGGACAGGGAGCTGGCGTTATTGTTGTAGTTCCGGTAAGCGTTCATGGACATAATGTTGTGTTGGATACGCATAATTTTCTCTCCTTAAAATTATCTTTGCGTTTATGTGAGGCCCCCGTTCATCGTGAGCCTTTCGAGCCATGCGCCTTCGAACCCACTGGCCAAGCAGGCCCTCGGGCGCTAATATTTCAACCGGCCGCGGACCGGGTGAAAGCTTATTGAAATACGGTCATTTGCTGGCGGATGGCGGCAATTTCCCCCTGTAGCTGCGGCGCATTGGACTCCATTTTATCCAAAATATCCGCAACCTGGCGGCAAGCCGCCGCACGTTCTGTGCGCTTGCGTTCGATATTCTCCATCCGTTTCGCATTGTGTGCCACCTCAGAGCGGCGCTTGTAGTCTTTTTCGCGCAGCCCTTCAGGGCGTTTCTCTGTAACCTCTAAAAGTTCGCCACGCAAAATCGTGACCTCCCTGGGCGCCGTAACAGCTACCTCAATGGAGTCGCCTTTCTGGCGAAAGACCTGCACGACCACATCCTCGCCAACCGTGAAATATTCTCCTGATTTTAACCTTAAAGACAACATAGGGCTCCCTCCCCGTCAATCTCACTCGCCCGCCGACTGCTCCACCCGCCTTACAGCGTCGTAAAAGGTAGACGGCGGCATCCCGCAAAGTTTCGCGGCCTCCTTAAGGTTTACCTCCTGGTTCCTCCAAGAGAGCCGGGCCTCTTCAAAATTATCCGGCAGGGGCCGCAGCTTGGTGCCAAACTTCACACCCCGTGCCTTTGCCTTGGCAATACCCTCTGCCTGTTTCCTGCGCCTCTCCTCTTTCAACGAGAACTTGGTCGCGGACAGGAATAACTCAGAAACCAACACACTCAAAAGCTCCTGGCTGTCGGCAGGGGCCTGCTCGTTAAGCGCCAAAACGATCTCCTGGGCCAGGTCGTGCATCTGCCCCCGCATCTCTTCCACCGTCAGGCTGCTATTTCCGCGGGCAAAATGGGCGTCCATATCTTCAAATGTGAAAGACATCCCGGGCACCCCCTTGCCTGCATTTTCCAAAGAGTATAGGTTTTGGAATTTAATATTTTTTCGAAAAACCTATTATCTTTTCCAAATACCCGCCGATATATAGGGTGTAACAAAGAGGTCAAAACACCAAAAACATCTACTCGGATAATTATACTAATTGGAAAACCGCCGGTTTCAAACCGGCGGTTCCTTTATTGTGCTATATCTATATAAAATATTGACGGCCTCAGCCTGCTTTGCCTTATAGGCCAAAAAGCTCCTTGGCCCTTTGCATATGCTCCACTATTTTTACGCCAAAGGGGCAGCGGGTTTCGCACTGGCCGCACTCCACGCAGGCGCTGGCTGTCACGGAAAGCGCTTTGTAGTGCTCACGTACCGATTCCGGCACCGTGTTCTGGGCCTCGCACAGGTCGGCAAACTTATGCACACTGGCAATATCGATGCCCACGGTACAGGGTGCACAGTGGCCGCAGTACATACATTTATCCGTAAAGGGGTGCGCCGGGCAACTGCTGAGAAGTCCGGCGAAGTCCCGCTCCGCGCTGCCGGCCTTGCAATAGGCCACAGCCTGCATCAGTTCCTCCTGGTTTTGGGCACCAGCCAGGACAGTTGCCACACCGGGCCTGGTCAGGCAATAGTGCAGGCACTGTATAACCGTCATAGCCGCGCCAAAGGGGGATGTTTCCGCATTCAGCAACGCCCCGCCGGCATAGGGTTTCATCACCGTGAGGGCTACACCCTGGCTCTCGCATAGGCTGTAGAGCTCCTTGCGCTCTGGGTCCGTGCTGGAAAGCATATCCGGGGCTTCGTAGGTTGCCTTATCGAACAGGACGTTAATGTCCTCACTGGGCGGCACAAGATCATAGGCAGGGTTGATACTGAACATGATTACGTCAATTAAGCCGGATTTTACTGCCTGGATGGCCACACGGGGGTTATGGGTGCTCATGCCGATGTACTTAATACAGCCTGCGGCCTTCTGCGCCTTGGCAAACGCAATGACCTCACCGCCAAATACCTCATCAAAATCTTTCTGCTCGTCTACATAGTGGATCATACCCACGTCTATGTAGCTGGTTTGCAGGCGGGTAAGCAGGTCGGAAAAGGCCGCTTTCACTTCGTCCATATTCCGGGTTCGCTTATATTGCCCGTCAATCCAGGCGGAGCAAAGATGCCCCTGTATGATGAACTTCTCCCGGCGGCCCTCCATGGCCTTACCGAAAGCATCCCGCACATGGGGTTCGGGACTGAACAGGTCAAAATAGTTTACCCCATCGTCCACGGCGGCGTTGATCAGTTCCACCGCGCATTCTACCGTCTGGTTTACAAAAGCTTCGCAGCCCAAGCCGATCTCACTCACGGAAAGGCCCGTTCGGCCCAGCGTTCTGTAGTTCATTGAATTTCCCTCCTTGTAAAGTGCTTAAGCTAAAGTATACAACTTTTATAAGAAAGACACAAGGCTAAGCCCCGGAACTTGGCCTTGTATTTTCCCAATACCAATATGCTTACTGGGCACCTAAAACGGCCACAAATGAGCCTTACACCACCCAGCCTACCAAAAATCACTGTGTACCCTTTACAGGGGGATAAGGTTTTTCCATATCGGTCAGCCCCATGATATAGTCCATGCTGGTATGGTAGTATTTTGCAAGAATGACAAGGGATTCTGTAGGCGGAACCCGCTCCCCCCTTTCGTATTTTGAAATAAGTGTCTGCTCTATGCCGGTTTCCATCTGCACGGTAATCTGCGTAAGCCGCCGCTGTTTCCTAAGCGCTTTCAATCTGTTTTCCTGTTCCACGGATACCACCTCCATAGAACATTCTGTCATAAAAAAGCTTGACAATTAGAACAAATTGTCCTATTATAAAGAGGGATAATTGTTCAGAGGAGGCAGAAAAATGAATATACCAGAAAACAACCATAACTTACAGATTCGGCCAAAACCGCCCAGGTTCAGCCGGACTGTATGGGCAAAATTTGTCCGAACCATCACCTGGATTGGTTTTTGGCTGATTATTGCAAGCGGCGCGCTGCTCTTTCTAACCGCGGTAATTATGACAGTGAGTGCCGGCACCCCCATCCCCCTACTTCTAGGGGTGCTTTGGGCAGGGATATCTGTACTTATAGCGTTTTTGCTCTGTTCTAAAGCTTTCATCAAACTCGACATGGCGGATGATATCCATAAAATCCGAGAAATGCTGGAAAAAAGGTAAGCTTTCTTCGACACCTTACCAACTAAAAAACGGCTGGAACTTCCTCCCCAGAAGCATCCAGCCGTTTCCGTTTATTTCCTCATGTGGATCAAAATGCCGGTCCCAAGCCAAGAACGGACGTATTCTATCCCCTCAAAACTTGTACCACTTATAATGAAGAGGATTACCCCTCTTCCCCAACCATCGCCTTATATCCTACGCCCCACTGCTCCATAGCGTCCAAGATCGGCCGCATAGTTTCGCCCAACTCGCTCAGCGCGTACTCTACCCGGGGTGGCACCTCGGCATAAACCGTGCGGGTAACAAGACCGTCCGTTTCCAACGCCCGCAGGGAATCCGTCAGCACCTTCTGGCTAATACCCGCCAAATTTTTCTGCAATTCGTTGAACCGCCAGGGGCGCATACGCAGATTGCGGATAATCAGAAGTTTCCACTTACTTCCAATTAGCTGCACCGTAGTGGCAACAGGGCAATCGGGCAATTCTGCTTTTGCCAGCATGAAACCGCCTCCCATACTTCAAAATATAGTGTTACATTCTGATTGTATTGTATTAGACCCGCCCTGTCAAGAGGGCGGGTTACTTTTATGTAACTACCCCACAAAAAAGTGCGTACTTGTGCGCCGGGGAAAAATCGGTATAATGAGAATCACAGGGCGGAAAAAGCCCTGAATACACCAAAACTGCATCGGATGCGGCACTTGCACAGAGCGCTGCCCCCAGCGATGCATCGAGGTTGGAACACCCTACCGCATACGGCCAGAGCACTGCTTGCACTGTGGGGCTTGCTTTGAGAACTGTCCCGTCGGGGCGGTCATAAAGTTATAATCTTAAGGAGGATATTAAGATGAACGAAATGATAGAAAAAATCATCACCCGCCACGCCATCCGCAAGTTTCAGGACAAGCAGGTGGAAGAAGAGGCTTTGGGACAAATCTTGCAGGCCGGGCTATACGCCCCCAGCGCGGGGAACAACCAGTATTCCCGCATTGTGGTCTGCCAAGATCAAGAGGTCAACCTCCGGCTGGGTAGGTTAAACCGCTCCATGGACATGGTGCAGACCGCCGACCCCAAGAAAATCCGGCCCGTGTCCGCAGAGCAGCCCAGCATCCGGGACGACTTAAGTATAAAAGACGCTTTTTACGGCGCGCCCACGGTGCTGACGATTTTTGTGCGCGGCGGCTATTATGCCCATGAGGACGTGGCTTTCATGGCGGAAAATATGTGGCTGGCGGCACATTTCCTGGGGTTAGGGGCCTGCTATATTGGCAGGGCGGAAAAGGCCTTTGACACGGAGTATGGACGAGAGCTGCGCCGAAAATGGGGTGTCCCGGAGGACATGACGCCAATAGGGCATCTACTGCTGGGGTATATGGATGGACCAGAGCCCCATGCCAAGCCTCGGAAAGATGGCCGGATCATCCGCGCATAACGGGGGCGGGCAGCTATGACACAGGCAGAGCGGCGGGCTTATCTGGTTCGCTTTTTGCTGGGGGAGCATGGGAGGGTACTGGGCGTAGGGCTACCCACCTTAATCACCAGACTTTCATAAACACCTGCTTTCATTTTCATAAAGCCAGAGAAAGTAGCCGGGCGGCCAAAACATAAGCCGCCCGGTCATCTCTATTTTCTTTTATCTACCGTCCGGTTAAGCTGCTCCGTCATGCCGAACATAAGCGCTGCAAAAATCAGCAGATACCAAGGGTACAGGCTTACGCTGATACGCTGGGCAATCAGCCCGAACAGCGGCGGCATCAGGGTGGTGCCGGTATAGGCGCTGGCCATTTGAATCCCCACTAAGGCCTGGGAGTTTTCCTTGCCGAAGTTGTCCGGCGTGGCGTGGATGACACAGGGATACACCGGGGCCGCGCCCAGGCCAATGACCACCAACCCTACCAGCGATACGACATGGATGGGAGTCAACAACAAAACCACGCCAACTACCATGATAATGATACCCACCCGGATCATTTTGCGGTCGCCGAAACGGTCAGCAATGAAACCGTTTGCCACCCGGCCCACAGTTTCTCCCATATAAAAAAGCGCGGTAAACTGGGCGGCTGTTTCCGCGTCTACACCTCTTGCTCCCACAAGATAGCTGCTGGCCCAAAGCCCGGCAGTGGTTTCCAAGGCGCAGAAACCGAAGAATGCCAGCATGACAAATGGTACGCCGGGGATCTTGACAGCCTTGCTCAAGGGTACGTCCACGGCGCTTTCTTCCCCTCCCCCTTCTTCTGTCCGTTTCCAAAGGGGCAGGGCGGCGAACAAGACCACCGTCAGGATGATTTGTAAGATGGACACATTCCAATACCCAGCCTGCCAGCCCAGCCCGCCGGTGAGGCAGGCACTCATGATATAGGGGCTGATGGTCACCCCCACGCCCCAAAAGGCATGGAGTCAACTCATGTGCCGGGAAGAGTAGTGGATCGCCACATAGTTGTTGAGGGCCGCGTCCACTGCACCGGCTCCCAGCCCATAGGGAACTGCCCACAGGCAGAGCAGCAGGAAAGCGTTGGAAACAGAAAAGCCAAACAGCGCGGCGGCGGTCATGGCCACGCTCACCGCCGTGACCAGGCCGGGGCCAAATTTCCGAATCACCCGGCTGGAGAGCAGGCTGGAAATGATGGTGCCGATGGCGATGATCATGGAGATAATACCAGCGTAGGAGATGGGTGCGCCCAGTTCCATGCGCATGATTGGCCATGCCGAGCCCAGCAGGGAGTCGGGCAGGCCCAGGCTGATAAAAGCGAGATAGATAATTGCCAGCAGTAATGAAACCATGTTTTACACTCCTTTAGAAATTCAGATTTTGCAGATAGAGAACGCTGACGGCTGCGCAGGCATCCCCACCCCACTGCCTCTACTCCGTAAAAATGTATTGGGCCCTTGCCTCATCAAAAGTTTACAACGCTGATACCAGATTTCACAAATTTTCCTCCTTGACGCCATAATACGGCCTGCTATAATTATAGTAACGAAAAGAGAAACTTTCCATAACAAACCTGCCAAAACCTATAACAATATTTCAGAAAGGAGGCTCCTATGCAGCTTAAGGTAAAGAAAGACCGGTATGAGCAATTCTTATACAACACCCCAGAGTTCCCGGCCTATTTCGGCCAGGGCCGCGTATCTGATTTTCCCAACTATACCGCCCTATGCCACTGGCACGACGATGTGGAGTTCAGTGTGGTACTGTCCGGCAGCATGGATTACAGCGTGAACAGCGAGATCGTGCGGATTCATGCGGGCGAGGGCATATTTATCAATACCCGGCAACTGCACTATAACTTTGGCCGGGACCAACGGGAGGGGGAATATTTCTGCGTTTTGTTTCACCCCCTGCTCCTGTGTGCCTCGCCGTATGTAGAGCGCAGCTTTGTCACGCCGCTGATGAATCATCCGGCGTTTGCGTACAAGGTACTCCAGGGCCCCTGGGGACAGAAAATCTGCGAAAAGCTGCAAGGGATCTATGAGCGGCAGAAACGCCCCTATCCTCAACTTGCTGGCCGGATTTCTGGATATTTGGGAGGAACTCTATGAGAGCGCACCTAGATAGTGTCTACACGAATTAAGTACGGATAGCAGCCCAAATGGCGATACAACGGACGTGTACCGCGGCGATAAAAGCATCCGAGGTTTTGGCATAACGAGTGGCAATACCTCTCC